>JAZRRF010000065.1:0-41456 GCA_045650465.1 Alistipes sp. | reverse complement strand
CGCACTACCTTTGTACCCGTAGAGGAACGGGCAACCGTTCTTTCATTTCAGCAGGAATATTTAGCATTGCGTGGTGCTATATACATCATCAGATTATCAGGCTGTGTTCTCCTCTGATATAGTCGGTTGATTATAGACTCTCTAAATCTATATGCTTCGCAGGTATCAATGCGGAATGCAAGTGCAATTATCATTTGTAGCGAATATATATCAATGCCGTTACCATTCGGTAGGGTAATATATCGTTCCGATTCATACTCCTTGACGATACCACTTTTATATATAGCTCTGATATTGCTCCTTAATGTCGGGAATGTTACTCCCAACAACTCGACAAGTTCCTGCGTGCTCATCCATATATCATTAGCGTTGGCGTTTGGGAAATGCACTCTTCCTTGTTCGTCTATTGTGATTATTGTTCGTTTCATACTCTTCGTTATTATATTGCATTACAAATACTCTTCTCCATATTCTCCAATTTTGCAGACAACTCAGCCATATCCTGACTAATCTTCTGATTGGTGATTTTGGCGTATATCTGCGTGGTTTTGATGTTCGTATGTCCCAACAGTCGGCTGACGGTCTCGATGGGTACTCCATTGGAAAGAAGTATAGTCGTGGCTGCTGAGTGCCTCGCAACGTGATAGGTAACACGAGTCTTGATACCGCATTGCTTGGCTATGTCTTTGAGTTTCTCATTGCACGCACTATTGCTCGGAACTTTGAAAACGTGATTATCCCTGCCCATACCTTTATATTTCTCAACGATGCGTTTTGGAACATCGAGCAATCGGATATTGGATTCGGTATTGGTCTTCTTTCTTCGGGTAATAATCCACAGGTTGCCATCGAAGAATGTTTGCAGATTGTCATTGGTGAGGTTCTTGACATCAGAATATGCCAATCCTGTAAATACCGAGAAGATAAAGAGGTCTCGCACAAGTTCATGCGTCTTGCTCTTCATCGGAGCATCCATTATCCGTTGAATCTCATCACGGGTGAGGTAGCCTCTATCAACGCTTTCCGGACTGTTGATATATCCAGCAAAGGGATTAAATGGCAGTTGTCCCGAATTACGGGCTATGGCGATGATGTGTTTAAGTACTATCATATAGCCCCAAACGGTATTTGTGCGACAACTCTTCTCGGTGCGGAGGAAGTACTCGAAATCATTGATAAATGTGAGATTCAACTCCTTCAACGGAATATCAGTTCTGCGATAGGTATGTTGCAAGAACTCCTTGATATGATTGCATACGGTACAGTATCGGGAGTAGGTTGATTTGGTTCTGCTGTGTCCAACCTTCTTTGCAAACTCGACATTATGTTGCTCGAAGAGTTTTACCAATGTCTCCTGCTTTACTCCAATACCGAGATAGGCATCTTTGAGTTTGGCGGCTGTAACATAACCATCGCTACGCATCAACTCCTGATAGTGGCGGTTTACGTCCACACGGATTCTATCAACCGCAGCGTTGATTTTCTGTGCTTCGAGGCTCTTGCCTGTGGCACGACCATTTTTCACATCCCACAAACGAGGTAGGACATCCATCTTGCAACTGAATTGCTTTACTTCGCCATCTACGGTTAGACGGCACATCAGCGGAAGATTGCCATTAGGCTTCTCGCTGCCTTTCTTCACATAGAAGAGAATCTTAAATGTACTTCTCATACTCACTAATTTTTTTGTTTACAAAATTACTTCTTAGTGAGTTATCTGAGGGTATGCAAAATATCGCAAATCGCTGAATACTACAACCTTACCAATAAAAAGCATCCTGACTGTCCGGTAACGATATGGGAACTCAACTTGTGCTTAGTTTTGCCAAAAGGTTGTTTTTCAATCTCTGCAATGCACTGAATCCCAAACCTAACTCGCAGACAATCAGGATACTTTCTCCTTATCGCAATATTTCGCTTTTTTCTTTCGTGTTTATTTTATAATGTATTTATGTGAGGTGGTTATGCTGCCTTCTTCACTGAACACCAACCCTTTTTCTTCATAACTACTTCTTCGGGAACAACCTTGAAATCATCCATAATAGTCTCGCCCGAACTGCTCTCCAACTTTACATTTAGGGTGGCACCGAACATCTCCTTACCAACCGCCAACATCGCTTGCTTCACCTTCGCTGCATCACTCGCCTTACATCCAACACAATCGTGGATGGTATAGAAGTATTGAACATCAGGGGCAATCGCTTTCAAGCACGCCTTGATATACTTCACCTCCATCTCCGTCATCATAATAGATAGGTTGTTCCTCTTCTTCGTTCTTCTACCTGCCGCTGTTGGTTTCTTACGCTTCACCGTTTTCAAATTGGTTCTTGCATCATACACCAGTTTATACAACGCTGGCTCCTCTGCTTTCAGATAAGACATTATGATAAAGTCAAAAGACTTAAACAGACCACCATCCTCCAAACGCACTCTCTTGCTTGCATCCTTCTCCTTTAAGTAGGTTTTCAGATACCACCAAAACGGTGTTTCGTCCTGTTTCTCCGTAGGTTTTTGAGCGGTGTAGAGCAGTCGCATAACGAGTGTTTTGATTACTTGTCTTTCATCTTTCGTTATCCCTCTACCGATAGCAATACGACCAATCCACTCATAGAAATCGCCCTTCTCACAATGAGACAACCACGCAGACTTTACATTGGGGTATCGCTCACGGAGTAGAAGACCTAACATAGTGGGTTGGGCAGCACTTATATCAACCTCCACCACCTGCTCTCCGTCTATTAGCAAGCATTCCTTTCTGACATCACCACTAACATTTGTAAGACAATGATAGTATCTGCCAGCATTGTGTATCATTCTATCTTCATCGTTCTTCTCACTATCATCGCTGTGTCGAAGCATAAAATAGTAATCGTGTTCAGCGATAGCGGTTATCGCCTTCGCAGCAGACCACTTATCCGTTAGATGCTTCTTCTCGTCTTCTTTCAGTGTGGTAGTGTAGAAATAATTGTCAAACTCATCCAAATAGTTCTTTGCCTGCTCATAAACCTTTGGGATTACTGACATCGCTGAAAAGGTCTCATACTGCCTTTCACCAAACCAATCTTCATATCCCGTCCAATCAATATCAATATCCAATGACACAGAAACATTACCCCTTGAAACGCTTATTGCCAGTTCTACCCACTTGAACATATCAACCCTGTAATAGTATCCGTGAGAACCCTTCGTTGAATGACTATAATTCTCCTTTACGCTCTCAAAATAACCCATCAGACCCAGAGCGAGAATAACCTTATGGGCGTATATCTTACTGCTCTGTTTATCCTTCTTACTCTTCTTAACTACCTCTTTCTTGAACAAGTCAAAGCAGGTCTCTCCGAAGTGAGCACTACCAAAAGTCCAATTACAAATAACAAAGAACCACTCCTTAAACTTTCGCTGATAATCCTTTCTCCCCTCGTTTAACTGGTCTTCTAAATCAACTACCTTCTTTGCGTGAGGGAGGAGAGTTTTTGTCATCTTACTATATAACTCAACTCTCTCTTCTCTTGACATTGCTTTCAATCCATCTATCAAAGTCATATACTCTTCATACAACCTCTCAATCCTTCCGTTTACAACAATTTCCACATTCATTACTTTATTATATATATATCACATCTCAATCCATTATATGAATGCCGCTTTCAGCGTCATTCTGTTTCTTCTCTTCGTTTTCTCTCCGAGAAGAAACTTTTACATCAATCTCCCTCCTCAATCTCTTCTTTCTCTTCTCTCATTCTTCCTCATTTCGGAGAGACCTCATTCGGCACCTATATTCGTAATGTTCCTTATTACACTATTAAATATAACAAAAAGTCAGGCGACTTGATAGCCAAATCGCCTTCACCCATAAATACTTTATACATAACAATATAATAATATGAAGAGAGTTTATCAGATATTGTTTAACCGCCCTTTGCAGTTTGAAGACAAGGTTATATATGGTGTGCGTGTCCCTTATGATAAGGATAAGGCAAAGCATCTAACGGAGTATGCCGTAGAATGGCTAATCGCTAAATGGTGTTTCACCCAAAAACACGGTGGCAAAATAGAAGACTTCAACAAATGGATAGATAGAGACGGTAATATCTACGGGTCTTGTGTATCCAGACAACTATACGCATACACCGCAGCACTTGCCACGCAAACATACTTCCGAATTGACGAATGGATGGTAGATGATAACTGCGATATAGAGAATGAAGTGGATATAACCGACCCAACAGAATACTTTCACACCCTTTGCGTATTACAAGAAGATGATTTCAAAACTGGATATAATGGGTGGTTGCAAATCTATCAGCGATTGCTGTCAAGGTATAACAGACTAACACTACTGGGTCAGCCCAATAATGAAATGCAACTTGATTATGGCGAACAGGAGATGTGGGGAGAAGAGGATGTGAACCTCCAAAACTTATTAGTTTAGAGGGTGTTGGCAAGCCACTAACCTAAATAGTTGAAAATCAGCGATATTAAATACCACTATACAATAAACTATGACTTTGGGGTCAATTTTTAGTCAGGAGGATGTCCGATTTGGACATCCACTTGACTTTTTTTATTTTTTTGGCCAATATAATTGCCTGTCGGCCAGATAGTTATGAAAATAATTATTTATCTTTGCAGAAGAAATCAACATAACGAACAAAACAATGGACAGCACCCCCATATCTGATAAGCAGTATCTATTCGCTTATTGCATTACAGACGGAGCGTTAGATGATATGAGCGAAGAACAACGGACATCACTCTTTCTTACTATTACCGAAATCAAGAAGGAGATGCTTCGGCGTGTTCAAAAAAAAATTTTTTTTCCCGTTAGACCAAATAACTCTTTGTTTGAACTGACCCCAAGAACCAATAGGTTCAAATGACCTTTTAAGACTTAAATGAACCCAACATTAAAATGAACCCATATATGACTATGACTGATATAAGAGCAACGATATACGCTCGTGTCTCTTCAACAGGAGACAGACAGAGCACCGAGAGACAAGTGATTGACCTGACAGATTACGCCCACAAGAGTTCAATGACCATCTGCAAGACTTTTGAGGAGCACATCAGTGGAGCCAAGAAGAACCACGAACGACCAGTTCTCCAAGAATGTTTAAGTTATTGCGTAGAGGAGAAGGTAGATGTGTTGTTGCTATCGGAGTTATCCCGACTTGGTAGAAATGTAGATGAAGTCCTTGCCAACATACGCTTCGCAAAGGAGAACCGCTTGAATATCTATTTTCAGAAGGAGGGTATCTCCATCTACGGTTCAGACGGTAAAGAGAACCCTTACCTTACAATTATGATTGCCGTTCTCGGCACCTGTGCCCAGATGGAGCGTGAAAACATACACTATCGCTTGCAATCGGGCAGAAAGGTCTATGTGGATAAGTGTCTTGCTGCAACGGGTAAATCAGGACTTGGTAGAAAGGAGGGTTATCGCAAGCCAGTTGAGACCAAGAAGGAGGAATACAAGGAGGCGTTGAAACTTCTGCGTGCTGGATATCCCATACGAAAAGTCGCCAAACTAACGGATGTATCCGAGAGCACGGTGAAACGATTAAAGAAGGAGTTCGCCATATGCTAAACATCCGAAGAACGATATGGATATATGAGCACTTCGGGATGGCGTGTGCTGTCAAATGTGTTTGTTATGATATAATCGCCATTCTCGCATATGTCGGGTATTGTTTGACACTGCCATTTCGGTTCTTATTGATACTTTGGAGAGGGTTAAAATAAATGCGATTTTTTGAAAAAAAAGTTGCCTAATTTCGTTATTTTCTGTGAGTTTTTGTTATATTTAATATAGAAGGTTAAGGAATTGGAGAACAGAAAGATAAGCCCAATTTCAGACCTCATAATCGGGAATAACTTAAATATATTTTATATGATTAAAACGCTTAATTTAGACGAAAGCAATCTGTCCATAACGATGAAGATGGCAGATTTGAAAGCCCTGTTTTACTATTGGCAAGACGAGTGGGCAAAGAAGTTGGCGGAAGCCAATAAGGTAAAGGAGAAGCAGGAGTGGTATAATAGCCGTGAGGTTGCGAAGATTTTCAAAAAGAGTGTTTCAACAATCAACAGATGGAAACACTCTGGGTATCTAACAGCGAGAACTGTCGGTGGTATGGATTATTATTCAAAGAAGGAGATTGAATTAAAATTAGGAGCAGCATAGAATATGACGATTAGATTTGAATTGTCCAAGAAGCAGGACGAAAACAGGAAGAACCAAATACTGGTAAGAATATCAGTGTCGCGAAACTTCCGTGTAGGAGGCAAGACACGATTGTTCGTATCGCCGAAGGATTGGAACGACAAGACCAATTCTGTAAGAAAGGTTAATAAGATTGAGAGCGTGGATAAGCAGCAAGAACTCACAAGACTTCGTGAAGAACTCACAAAACTTGAAATCCATATTGAAAAAGCGATTATTGGCGAATATGGACTGGAAGGTATGACGGATAAAAAGGATAGGCAGGAGTGGATAGATTTCGTTATTGAGAGTTTTTATGACCCTTCGGTGAAACTCACAAGGATTAAGGGTCTGACATTTGAGCAGTTTGCAAAGATATATGTGGAGGTTCGGAGTAAGGAGGAACATTGGAAACCAGCAAAGAACAGCCACATCAATAGGAAGAAACTCTGGCAACACCCTTCATTTGACAAATTGAGTGCAGTGCAGAGCCAACTTCAAATAATGAATCCGAAATTGATGATGGATAAGATAACTGGTGCGACATTGGACGAGTATCAAAACTTCCTTATCAGCGAGGGATATAACAATAAGACGATTGAGAACCATATGTCATACTTCAAGCAGATTTTGTGTTGGGCATATGAGAAGGGTTATTTGAAGTATGGCAGAGAAGTTATGGAACACAAGGTTAAGAAATTAAAGACTGCAAAGCCAACGCCATTCAATTATCTGACTTGGGATGAGTTTCTGTTATTCTACAATTGTGAGTTTGACGAACTTGAAAAGGACTTGGAATTAGCAAGGGATAGATTTTGCTTCTGCTGTGCGACATCATTAAGGCATAGTGATTTGGAGTTATTAAAGAAATCTCATTTTGACAATCCCGATGACCCGACATCATTCACAATCGTGAGCAAGAAGACTGATGACGCTCCGACCATCTTCTTAAATGATTACAGCAAGAGCCTCTATATGAAATATAAGGATAGGGAGACTGATAAGGGTCTGCTGTTCCCAAGGAAGTCAAACCAGAAAATGAATAAGTCATTGAAGAAGATTGCGTGCAAGTTGGGGATAACAAGGGAGGTGAGCAAAACAGAGTATTGCGGAACTGACAGAAGCGACATCACAACAAGGATATGCGACATCCTTGCGACACACGCAGGAAGAAGAACTTTTGTCGTGCATTGTGCAGAAGAAGGATGGACAGAAGAGATGATTAGAACATACACGGGACACGAGGACTTTAAGGCGATGAGACCCTATTTTGCTATCGGCGATAAGAAGAGGCGAATGTTTATGGAAAGTCATTTTTAGAAGGGAACTACAAGGGTGGTTCCCTTTTTTTTCGTGCATCTTTTTGACTGGAAGGGGTGAAAAATTACACCACACATTTCGGGCTGTTAGGCAGAATGAGAAAATGGGATATGATGTATGGGATATGTGCAATTTGAAAAACGCCCGTAGAAGTGTGTAGAAACGGGGTCGGTGCATTTTTGGTGCAACTTTTTGGGCACAAAAAAAGTCTACAAGGTTGAAAATCAACTCCTTGTAGACTATTCAGAGCGGAGAGGGAGGGATTCGAACCCCCGGAGCCTCGCAGCTCAACGGTTTTCAAGACCGCCGCAATCGACCACTCTGCCACCTCTCCAAAGGACAAAAGTATAGCATTTTTCTTAAACCACCAAATATTTTTTAAACTTTTTTTAAATTATTTTTAGCTGCCAACTACAACTATCTATATATCAGAATATTGCAATACAATTAATTTTAAATTAAAATTGTATAAGTAGCACAAATAAAGCTATATTTTAAGCATTAGCTACCTTTAATAGCTGTACAAACCAAAATTTACACATCGCTGATTAACACTTATAAGTCACTATATATTCATATAAATACTCGCTGGACAATTGATAGACACTCTAAATTTATCAAACGCACGCAAAAAAACCGACCACCAGAAAAAGGTAGTCGGCTATTAAACATACAAAACGCTCTAATTTGCAGGGATGGACGCAGCCTTAACCTTAAAGAAGTTCATCGGCGAATTTGCATCAAGGATACGGTAGTCGTAGATATTACCCCACCCTGCAGGTCGATCCTTAATCTCACAATCCTCCTCAGTATCATTGACAACATAGTCGCGTATCATATTATGCCAAGTATTGATACGAGCGATAGAGGACTGATAGTAGAAGAGTTCATTCTCTGGGCTACAGAGTTCGTTAAGCGCATCGACATATATCTTACGATAGTCCTGGAACTGAAGTATCTTACCGATGAGTGGACTCTTACCTGTATCACCCCAATGTAGTGGGTCGTGACGACCTGAGTCACTCTGCACACCGCAATTGCTCGATGTACCGAGGGTATTGTCATAATCAAACGGTATAAAGAAGAACTTATAGTTTTCCTTATCCGATGAGTTGAAGTAGATATAGAAGTTGTTGCTGTTATTCCAATAGTCGTCCCACATACCCACAACGACATTCACAGCATAGGTACGCAGCAACAGCTCAACATCACACACCTTAGCAATCCAATCATGGAACTCCTGACCTTCGAGGCGGGTTAGGTTCTTAGAGAACTCGAACAACTGCTCCTTAGCCGCCTCGAAGTTCTCAATATTACTCTTTAGCTCATAAGCGTAGTTTGCACCCGACTCATCATCGAAATGAACAGATGCTCCCTTGATATTGTTATAATTAAGGTCGGCGCCCCAACGACACTTCCAGAGGTTATGCTTATGGTCTCCAAAGAGTTCCTTACGCTTCTTAACATACTTGTCATCTATAGCCTCAATCATCTCATAAACGCCATAATAGGCTGGCTTGCTATCACCCTCAACATGTATCCACAAACGGCAATAGGAGCTATATGCTGCTGTCCATATACCAAATCTACGGAAGAGGTCATAACAGTACAACTCACGGCAGTAGGCACGATCGTCCTTATGCCACTTAAGGTGCAGCTTACGGACATTATGCAACTCGTGGGCATCATCCTTCTGAAACTTACGCAAGTTGAGCATAAAGTGACAATGGTGCCAATCAGCATTATCTCGCTTATGCATCTCGCCGCCATTACCCTCTGGACGGCGTCGCGAGGTGTTACCCCTGAGGCGAAGACCTGCATCTTCGAAGAAGTGCGTCTCTCCCTTAGACATAAACTCTGCATCACAATGTATATACTCCGAGGTGTTATTATCACGGTCATACTCACTAAGCAGGGTATTCCACTGCTCCTCGGTCACAGAGATTCGTATTTCAGGCAATACACCCATATCAAAGACCCAATCCAACTCACCCGCAGCCCATGAGTCATCTGGCTTACTTACTGTGCCGTCAATAGGTCTCTCCTGCCAGCCGCCACCATCACTGCTACCACTACCCGAAAAAATATCATCTTCCACACAGCCTGTAAGCAAAAAGGCGGAGACAAGAGCTAATGTTATAAATAAAGACTTTACATAGGTAAAAGTCACTAATCTATACGACATAAAATTTCCTATACGATTTAAATATACAAAAGTATAATATCTAAGCTACTACATCCACATAGAAGCCTTATGAAAGACATTAAACAACTGCAAAGATACACAAATGTATTTACATTCTTACACATCGAGGGCTAAATTTTCACACAGCAGATAGCTAATAGTTCAAAGCACAGCAAACGCTATAATACAAAAAGAGTGACCACCCCATAGGAGTGGTCACCAACTTGATAGAGTAGGATTTCTACTTCTCAACCGCGCGGGCTGCATACGAGATGTTCAACGCCTCAGCCTTACGAAGCTCCTGCTTTACAGCAGTAAGCTTACCTACGGTAGCACCCTCGTCAACACGAAGGTTAACAACAATCTCATTAGGGCCTACACCCTTAGTAACAGTTGTTGCTGAGATAAAGTCACGAATATCCTCAACCTCGCGAGTCTGGTCGTTGAGCTGAATCTTCAACGCATCCTCGCCCTTGGCTGCGCCAAGAGGTTTACCCATCCAAATATTTACAAGATTCTTCTTGTCGAGCTCAGTGATCTCATTAGCCTCTGGCATCTGCACAGACACCAATGGATCTACCTCACGCATCGTTGTTGCTGCCATGAAGAAGAACAAAAGCATGAACACGATGTCAGGAAGTGAAGAGGTCGACATTGCGGGCACTTCACGCTTGCCCTTTTTTGCCATTACTGCCATAATTACTTCTTTGTTTGATCGTTTGGTTCAGCCTCAGATATCTTCATAGGCACCGCCTTACGGATGTTCTGAGCCTCGATATCAGTAAGCTCATTATATACCTTACCATATACCTGACGAGAGATATCGTCACGATATAGGTTGAAGGCGTGAGTAAGCTCATCCTGTACCTTTAGATATACCTTATACTCTGTTTCGTCATCGGCCTTCAAAGAGACAAGACCCTCGCTGACATCATAAGTAGCGCCATCAATCTCGGTAGCCTTCTTGCTTGAACGGTTAGGATCAACAAGGAAGAAATATACCTCACGAGAGAGACGAGAGTGCTCACCGCTACGACGAAGGTCGCTTGAGCGATACTCCTCAGTGCCAACCATGATGGCACCGCTACGCGAAACATTTACCTTAAGTACATTTCGCTCATTAACATCAACATCGTTCTGTTGCTCTGTTGGGTCGATCCAAGGTGGAAGCGTACGCTTCATACCTGTGTCGACATCCATCGTAGTTGTCACCAAGAAGAATATCAACAGCAAGAAAGCGATATCCGCCATTGAACTGGAGTTGATATCTCCAGCCTTTTTCTTAGCTCTAGCCATAAACTACGATTTATAAATACCACGAATAGCTGAGAAGATAGCTGCAAGAGCCGCACCAGCAATAGTGATATATGTAACGATAATACTTGTATCTGCCATCATATACTCGAATGGACCGAATACCTTACGAGTAGCAAGGTTAGTACCGATACCGAGGTCATAACCTGCAGCATCCTTAAGGGTGTGACCCTCAGTCCAGCCATTGCCAGATGCAATGAAGTATGCGATAGCGATAACACCTACAACAACGAGTACTGATACGATGGTCTTCTTCATACCACCAGCGTTAAGCATCATATCCCAAATAGCTGCGATAACGATGAAGAACACTGCGAATACCATCATAAAGTAGAACCACATAAGGTTCCAGTGTACTGCGTTAGCCAAACCTACCATGTTCTCACCTGCAAGCTTAGCCTCATCATTAGCCTTGATAGAAGCTGCAATGTTCTCCTCCATGATAGTTACATTCTCGCGGTGCTGTGCAAGAGTGTCGTTCAAAGCCTTGAAGTCAGCCTCAACCTTCTCAGCTGCAGCAAGCTGCTTCTTCTGGCTGTTATTAAGGCGCTTAACCTCCTTAAGCTCTGCGATCTTTGCCTGAGCCTCCAAAGCTGCCTCACGGTTATCGGCAACCTTCTGCTCGTACTGAGGGATAATCTCCTCAATAGTGTTAGCCAACTTAGCCTTCTCATCCTCGATACCAGCCAAAGTAAGAACACCCTCAGGGAGCTGGTTTGTGAAGATGATGCCCAAAGCACGGATACCATCCTGAGTTGTTGCAACTGGAACAGGCTGGTCATCATCAGTATTCACTGCGTTACCATCGGCATCGAACTGCTGTACAAGTGGTGTGCTGTTTGCAATCTTAGCAGAGTCTGGAGCACTCATACCCGCAACGATTGCCCATGCTACCATAGCAACAGATACCAAGGCAAACACGAGGAATACATATCTATGTAATTTTTTCATAACTGAATTTCTTAATAAATAGTTAGGTCTTAATTATCGCTTGCTGTATGCTGTAAGCATATCAATCAAGGTGATAGAAGTATCCTCCATCTTAACTACCTGACCCTCGATCTTAGAGAGGATGTAGTTGAAGAACACCTGAAGGATAACTGCAGAGATAAGACCCATCATAGTAGTCAAAAGCGCAACCTTGATACCACCTGCTACAACGGCTGGAGAGATAGTTGCCTGAGCCTGGATATCATCAAATGCCTGGATCATACCAACAACGGTACCCATGAAACCGAGTGATGGAGACAAAGCGATGAAGAGTGAGATCCATGAAAGACCAGACTCCATCTGACCCTGCTGAACTGAACCGTAAGATACAACAGCCTTCTCAACAGCCTCAAGACCCTGCTCATAACGCAAGAAACCCTGGTAGTAGATAGAAGCGATAGGACCGCGTGTGTTACGGCAAAGTTCCATAGCAGCCTCAACACCCTGTGCGTTAAGAGTAGCCTCAACCTCAGCAATGAACTTCTTGGTATTGATCTGTGCAAATGTCAAGTAAAGGATACGCTCGATAGCGATAGCCAAACCGAGTACCAAACATACAAGCACTGGAAGCATCCAGCCCCAACCACCTTCCAAGAACTTCTTCATAAGGGCGAAGTGCATAGGCTCACCAGCCAACTCCTCAACCTCAGCTACCTCTGCAACCTCAGCAGCCTCAGCAGCCTCAGCAGCCTCAGCCTCTACAACCTGCTCAACTGCGACATCCTGTGCTGGTGCCTCGTTAGCCTCCTGTGCGAAAGCAGCGCCGAAAGAGAGAGTGGCAGCTGCCAAAACCAAAAATAATTTTTTCATAATGTTTTGTTAGTTAAAATTTGTAATTTTAGTAGTTGTTTTCTCTATATTTTTGTTTTTGTTAAACATTTACTCGGTTTCTATCAACCTAAACAAACACCACACAACAAACCATAACTTTCCTGTTGTGAGTGCTCAAACATAGTGTCAATCAAAACTTTATGCCCTAAAACTCTCGGCTATGCTCTTCACACTGCCCCCTTTTAAGGCAAATTATTGTGCGAAATATACAAATTTATTCCGAAAGTAGCAACCTATTACAAAGTAAATTCTCCGCGAAGAGGTCTTCGCATAAGATTTACAGTTTCCGAAAGTGGCAAATTTTTGCCCAAAACATACATTAGTTTCGTCACCGCAGCCTCGATGGTCATATCGTGCCCCGACACAACGCCTGCCTCCTGAAGTTTAAGTCCAGTCTCATAGAGATGCATCTGCACTGCACCATCCTTACACTGCGAGACATTAACCACCACGATGCCACGATCAATAGCCTCTTTAACAATATCTACGAACCAATCCGAGGTAGGCGCATTACCAGCACCATAAGTTTCCAATACCACACCTCTCACACCACTCTCAAACATCATAGCACGGAGCGTCTGAGGGCGTATGCCTGGAAAGAGTTTCACTACAACGATTTCATTCGAGAGGTTCTCGCTGATGCGAAACTCATCCGAGAAGTCTGGCGCATAAGGAGCTATAACCGATGTGTTGTACTGAATATTCACACCTACATCTGCAAGTGGCGCATAGTTGAATGATGCAAAGGCATTCAACGCCTCGGCGCTGAATTTCGTTGTTCTATTACCTCTGAACAATCTATTTTGGAAGTAGAGAGCCACCTCAGGTACAAGTGGCGAACCATCTTCGGTATGCGCACCTGCAATCTCAATGGCTGTAATAAGATTCTCTCGACCATCTGTACGAAGGATGCCGATAGGAATCTGACTACCAGTGAATATCACAGGTTTGGCAAGGTTTTCGAGCATGAAACTGAGTGCCGATGCCGAATAGGACATGGTATCAGTTCCGTGCAACACCACAAAGCCATCATACTTTGCGTAGTTATCACGAATTAGGCGCGCCATATCCACCCAGTTCTCTACAGAGATATTTGATGAGTCAATAGGGGGTTTAATGGTCAACACCTCAATATCTACCTTAAGGCGTTTAAGTGAGGGAAACTCCTCGTATATACCGCTGAAATCAAATGGGACTAAGGCACCTGTTGCCTCGTCAGTCTTCATACCGATGGTACCTCCGGTATATATTATTAGTATCGATGATCTCTTCATAGTGAAGCTATACAACCTTAGTGTTGCACTATATCCTTACAAAGGTACTCAAAAAATGGTAAAGTGAAACATTTTACCAACTTTTTTTGTCTTTTAGGGATAATTTACCCCTCAATGACAAACATTCGCTTAGCTGTAGTGGTGGTTATTGCATCAATATGCTCAGTCGTCACACCATGCAACTCGGCAATCTTACGACATACATACTCCACATATGCCGACTCGTTACGCTTACCACGATGCGGCACAGGGGTCAAATATGGGCAGTCCGTTTCAAGCAACAGAAGTTCAGTAGGCAGCTCGCTCACCACCCTATCAAGCCCCGAATTTTTAAAGGTCACAACACCTCCTACACCAAAGACAAAATCACCCAACGCCGCCAACTTCCTTGCCATATCTACACTATCAGCGTAAGCATGAAACACACCTCTAAGTCCTCTACCACGATATGTAGCTATAGCATCGAGCATCTCCTTGTATGCCGAACGAGTATGTATAGCCACAGGGAGGTCATACTGCAACGCCAGTTCCAACTGAGCATGTAGCACCTCGCGCTGCACCCTATAGAAATCGGTGCTCCAATAGAGGTCAAGACCTATCTCTCCAACACCATATAGGCGCATAGGCGGCTCCCTAAGTAGTCGCTCCACCATATCAAGCTCCTCCTGCCAGCGAGGATTATCATTGACAGAGGTTGGATGCAGTCCCACCATTGGCAAACACTTCGACGGGTATGCCTTGGCAAGATTAAACATACGCTCGCGACTCTCAGAGTCTATATCTGGGAGCAACAATAGCTCTACGCCCGCACTCCATGCTCGCTGCAACGCCTCTGCCCTATCGGCATCAAACTCCTCAACATATATATGTGAATGTGTATCAATCATATTTTTCAACCATTATCTTTGAGAGCGTTATTAAAGGATAACAACCCTTCACACCTATATCTTCTCATATCTCTGTCCTGGCAGGGTGCGTATCAAACCTTTGATTTCTAGATTCATAAGCACCATCATCAGTTCACCAATGGTAAGTCTTGTAGCACTTAGTAGTTTTGACATATCGGGCTTAGCCTCCATATCGAACACAGCCATGACGGTTAGCTCCTCAGGGGCAAGGTCCGTAAATAGTGGATCTTGATCCAGACCCTTTGTCAAGCTACGACAATGCGACTCCCAATCCATATCGAGGATGATATCTCGCGCCGTGAGCACCAAGCGCGCCACGCCTGAACGAATAAGGTTATTTGTTCCAAACGAGGCACTATCGCTAATACGCCCAGGCACAGCCATTACAACTCGATTGTAGCTATCTGCTATATTTGCCGTAGCTATTGAGCCTCCCGAAGCCGACGACTCGACTACCACAACACCCATACTAAGCCCCGCAATTATACGATTTCGAGCAATAAAGAGTTTACCATTCTGCCTGCTTTGGGATGATAGCTCCGAGACCAAAGCGCCACCATTACGAAGTATATCCTCGGCAAGCTGACGATGTGGCGCAGGATTTATCTCAGGCAGAGCATTTGCCAAAACCGCAACACTCGGTACGCTATGGGCTAGTGCTGCACGATGACACGCCGCATCTACACCATAAGCGATACCGCTAACCAATGTAAATTCATCCATCTCAGCAGCAAGACCCTCTATAAGTTTATTGGCAGCGTATTGCCCCGCAGGTGTCATCTCGCGTGTTCCCACCATGGAGAGTGTAGGTTTTCTCAAAACATCGATGTTGCCTTTAACAAAGAGAACATGAGGCCTATCAGGTATATGCTTCAATAGGAGAGGGTATTCGGGGTCGGTGGCAGCTATCATGCTAATGCCATGCTTACGGCAATACTCCACCTCCTTTAACGCCTGATTTAGACCCTCTCTATGTATTATGCCCTCAGCAATATCCTCGCGCAGACCCGCACCCTCAACAAGGTCACTACGCGACGCGTCATAGACCGCTTCAGCACTTCCATAGTGTTCCATAAGATGCGCAGCACCTCGCGCACCAAGCCCACGCACAAATATCAAAGCTAGATCATCAATTGTCATAACCCCAAGAACAATTCACCAAATTATCACAAAATTACAAAATAATTATCATGGTTGCAAATAAAAATGAACATGGAGCTGCGAGTGGCGGTTTCGCAAATGGATTTTGGGAGATGGAGGAAGATGGGTATAGTGGGTAGGATGGGTAATAGGTAGTGCGTTAGTCCGCGTTGATGCTGCCGTGCGCTTTGCACTGCCATGCAGTTAAATGTTGTCCGCCCTCTCTCTTGTCTTTCTCGTCTCTCTTGTCTCTCTTGTCCCAAAATAACAAGAGACCCAAGAGACGAAAAAGACGAAAGCGACAAAAGCGAAGTCGCGGACCAACTGCACCGCCGTGCAATACTCTGTCCCTCGTGCTTGCCCACACTATCCACAAGACGCATGTCCACTGTTTTCTTAGCGGCAACAGATTTGTTCTATCACAAGAGAAGACCCCTTGGGATAGTAGGTTGACCTACAGCCCAAAGGGTCTTACTTTTAGGAATAGGACGAAGATGCCCTATAAAATCGGGGACTAATCCTCGTCAGTATCAGTGTAAGCCTTAAGAAGCTTCTCCTGTACATCAGCTGGCACCTGCTCGTAGTTAGCGAACTGCATTGTGTATGTTGCAGCACCTGATGTGAGTGATGACAATGATGTTGAGTAGCGATAAAGCTCTGCAAGAGGCACACGAGCATTGAGGCGGTCGAAGCCCTTATCAGACTCCATACCCATGATCATTGCACGGCGGTTCTGAAGGTCACTCATCACAGCACCCATATACTCACTTGGGGTCAATACCTCAACATTGTAGATAGGCTCCATAATCTTTGGACCTGCATTGCGGAATGCATCCTTAAATGCGTTACGACCTGCAAGTTTAAATGAAAGCTCGTTTGAATCTACTGGGTGCATCTTACCGTAGTAGATAACAACGCGGATATCGCGAGCATAAGAACCTGTAAGTGGACCCTCATCCATCTTCTCCATGATACCCTTCAAGATAGCAGGCATGAAGCGAGCATCGATAGCACCACCAACGATAGAGTTGTAGTACTGAAGCTTACCACCCCATGGAAGGTCATACTCCTCCTTACCCTTAACGCTCACAGCAATCTCCTGACCGTTAACCTTATACTTTGTTGGCTCTGGCATATCCTCGTAGTAAGGCTCGATAACCATGTGAACCTCACCAAACTGACCTGAACCACCAGACTGCTTCTTATGGCGATAGTCTGCCTGTGCTACCTTAGTGATAGTCTCACGATATGGGATCTTTGGAGCGAAGTACTCGATCTCCATCTTATTCTCTGTAGAGAGACGCTGCTTAAGGATATTGAGGTGGTGCTCACCCTGACCCTGGATGATGGTCTGCTTAAGCTCCTTAGAGTACTCAACAAGGATTGTTGGATCCTCATACTTAGCGTCATTCAAAAGCTTACCGAGCTTCTCCTCGTCGCTCTGCTCCTTAGCCTTAACAGCAGCACGATAGCGAGGCTCTGGGAATACGATAGGCTCAACAGCGACAGGTGCTACAGGAGCCGCAAGAGTATCGTTAGTGCGTGTACCCTTAAGCTTCACTGTACAACCGATATCACCTGCTGAAAGCTCAGCAACCTTAACACGGTTCTTTCCAGCTACTGCGAACAACTGAGATAGCTTCTCCTTGTTACCTGTACGAGAGTTCACAAGCTCCATACCCTCAGTAACCTTACCACGAACTACGCGGAAGTAGGTAATCTCACCGATATGCTGCTCAATCTGGCTCTTGAATACGAATGCTACTGCTGGCTCCTCATCATTAGCCAAGATCTCCTCACCCTCAGTTGAGAGGAATGCAGGTGCCTTCAATGGACCTGGGCCAACATTGATGATGAACTCCATAAGACGCTTAGTACCGATGTCGCGCTTACCCGATGCACAGAAGATAGGCATGATGTCACGCTTAGATACACCAAGCTTCAAACCTGCACGGATATCATCCTGTGTAAGAGAACCCTTCTCGAAGTAAAGCTCCATAAGAGCGTCATCATATACTGCAGCAGCCTCAGCAAGCTCCTGGTTGAGAGCCTGAGCACGCTCCATCTCGCTCTCTGGGATTGGATGCTCCTCACGCTTACCATTCTCATCCACGAACTTATACAACTTCATCATCAATACATCGATGAATGAGTCGAAGCCTGCGCCCTGGTTTACAGGATACTGCACGATAACAGGCTTAACTGATGAGTTAGCGCGTACGCCCTCAACAGTTGCATCGAAGTTTGCCTTGTCGCCATCAAGCTGGTTAACAACACCGATAAGTGGCTTGTTAAGGATGCGAGCATAGCGAGACTGAAGCTCAGAGCCTACCTCCCAGCCATTCTGTGCGTTAAGAACCATAACACCAATATCACCTACCTTAAACGCTGAGAACAACGAGCCACAGAAGTCATCTGAACCTGGGCAGTCGATGATATTGAGCTTACGATCCATAAACTCAGTAAAGAGGGTTGTTGAATAAATCGAACGCTTATATTCGTGCTCGATATCTGTATTATCCGAGATTGTGTTGTTATTCTCGATACTACCCCTGCGGTCAATTACTTTACCCTCGAAAGCCATTGCCTCTGCAAGGGTAGTTTTACCGGCGCCAGGCGCACCAATAAGAACGATGTTCTTAATCTCTTTTGCTGAATAGTTTTTCATAGTATAATAGTTTTAGTTTTTAGGTTTTTTCTCGGGGACTCAAGTCTTGGGGACAATTGCATAATCCATCGTCACTCAAGCCTTAAGTGCCTTTGCGGATTATAAAGTTAAGCACTTTTTTTTGAACTACAAAATAAATAACGAATATTTTTCACAAATAGGTTATTTTCCTCGCTTTTGAACTCCACGACAACGCCCCGTCATTATAAATATATGTATAGCATATTACAAAGCAACCCACCATCACGACACTTCTATTACCTGCACCGCATAATTATACATATTAGCTTTATAGCTATTTTTAGACAAAAAAAGCGATGCAGGCATATCTGCCCACATCGCCTATTTACATGGTAGTCCTACAACTCCGCGACCAAGCCCCACTACAGAGCACTTATCGTAGCTCGTTGCGACGCTTTAATATCCTCCACAACTATAGACGAAGGATATATAAAACTCTTTTCTGCAGCTCGCTGCTCCTCAACAAGCGTGCGTAGCTCCTCGATGTTCGACTTATTATTTGCAGTAGGCATGGTATAGAGACGACCCATAGTGCCCATCTTGCCGTTATTATCCACCACATAACACAATGCCGTCTGCACAACATTCCAATCTACGAGATAGTAGGTATATGGTTGCGATAATGAACACTTCGCCCAATAACCCTCTGTCACATACCACACCTCACTATCCGACATCGCATTTTTATTCGAACAATCGCCCTCAACCATAGTGGTAAAGAGCGAGCGAGCATCGCCAATATTACTATATTTAACCACAGTAATAGCCTTGCCTTGTGTTGCCGCGGCATCATTAAAGATTGTTCCCGCCTCATCATCACCAGAGAAGTAACCAAACAACTCCACTACTGGAGTTGAATCTCCGAGGATATCGGTTGTTGCGACACTATCGAATGTGAAGCACTTAACCACACGACCCGTATGCACATCAAGGGCATAAACATAGGCCATAATCTGAGTATCGGGAACTAAGCCAGAGACCTTAACCGTAGCCGTACCATTGTAGTAGTATTGATCCAACACCTCAGCAACTGTAATAGACGGATTGAAATCCTTAGAGCCATTATAGTAGTAGTCAAAAGCCTCCTGCTCGGCAGCTACAAATGCAGCCTCATCATAACCCTCCGCCACACATGCTCCCGGCACATAGAAGATTGTTGGATCGGACGATGTTACAGTCATATTAAGGCTATAGGGAGTGATAGCAGATGCCGAAACCGAGAACTCCACCTCCTCGACTGAACCACCAGGGAGCGTTCGGAAAGTCTTCATGTAGGCATCAGATGTTATACCGCCGTTATATCCGAAAGCAATAACATAGTAGTTTGTATCAGCTGCGGGGAGTTTAAATGCATTGCTTCCAACATGTTCCACCATACCCTTATCGTTTGCCATATAATCCATCCAGCCGCCCCACTGATTAACAATCTTGTGCATCATATCATTAGCGGGAGTGACGCCATCCCAAGGCTGTATCAAGGCGCAATACTTATCCGTGTCGTTCGATGGTGTGATACGCACATTAGCCGTAAGCTGCGTAACATCCCACACCTCTATCTCGAACGATAGCTCTGCCTTTGCTGCGCTCTCGGTTGTATAGTCACCCTTGAATATATCAGTATTGATAACAATACCCTCGCTATCGAGAATGAGACCTGCGATAAGGTAGTAGTGTACGGTATTCTCCTTTAGACCCTTAGCCTCAAGTTGGAGATGTCCACTATGGAAAAGCGCTTCGATGACCTGCTCCTGGCTATATCCCGCCTTAAGATAGGCGTTAATCTCCTGCTGTAAGTAGTACTCATAGAAGTACTGCTCAGACATCCTATAGCCATTCTCATCATTTACATAGTAGTCATACTGCTCCTTAGTCACAGTGAAGAGATACCAGTATGCCTCAGGATCCGAAGGGGTGACATCAAAAACAACGCTGTTATCTATAACCGAGCACCCTACATCAAAAGAGAGGTCACTCTTCTCCACAGCAAGCGTTCTGAACGGCACCTTGACAACATTCGTATTTCGGCTATACTCATTCGCGGCATCGACACCAAAGAGCACTACATAATACTCCGAGTCGAGCTGCATGCCCGAATATCTGACACCCTCCATAGCTCCGCGCTCAACGATAGTGGGCATATACTCCGCAAGGGTCTTACCCTTAGCATACGCCTCGCCCTCAATCTCCTGATATATAGACGATACCAAGAACTCATCACGCGTAAACTCCTCGACAAACTCCTTTTCGTAGATTAGGCATAGGTACTCCATATCAAGTTCCTTGGGTGTTACCGAAAGGGTCACCGTAGAGCGGGTAATGGCCTCTATCTCAACCTTAAACTCTGGTGTATCAACTGGTGGCTTCGGTGTCTCAGGCTCCTTTTGGACACATGCCGAAACAGACAACGCTACAATAGCCGTAAAGAGAATTGCTAATCTTTTCATATCTATAATCTTAAATTTTCCTATGCAAATATATATTTATCACAGGACTTTTGCAACTAAAAAACCTTGTAAATGTTTGAGATTGAGAAATTTTTACTACCTTTGCCGTCCCAAGCAGGCACTTATGGGGTCATGGCGATAGACTATGATTGAGTGGTGCTGAAGTTAAATTATTAAGTATTAAACAATTATGAAGACAATTCAGATTAATGGTACTGCACGCAACGACTTCGGTAAGAAGTTCGCTAAGGCAGCTCGTCGCGAGGGTCAGGTACCTTGCATCATCTACGGTGGCGGTGAGGAGAAGGCTTTCACTATCGACGCTAAGGAGCTTTCACAGCTTATCTACACTCCTAACTCATACATCATCGAGCTTAACATCGATGGCGTTGTTGAGAAGGCCGTTATGCGCGAGGTTCAGTTCCACCCAGTACGCGAGCAGGTTCTCCATGTAGATTTCTACCGCGTTCAGGAGGGTAAGCCAGTTGCTGTTAATGTACCAGTTCGCCTTACAGGTAACGCTGAGGGTGTTAAGGTCGGTGGTAAGTTGGCTCTTTCAGCTCGTAAGCTTACTGTTAAGGCTTTGGCAGAGTTTATTCCAGATGAGATCATTGTTGATGTTACTCCATTGCAGGTTGGTCAGACAATTTTCGTTGGCGATCTTAAGGAGGAGAACCTCACATTCCTTACTCCTGCAACTACTGCTGTTTGCGCTGTTCGTGTAACTCGTGCATCACGCGGTGCTGCTGCTCAGAAGTAATCGTGGGATAAAACCTAACGGAGAATGAAATATCTTGTTGTAGGGTTGGGAAACATCGGCTCTGAGTATGCCGAGACCCGCCACAACATCGGTTTCAAAGTATTGGATGCCTTAGCTGAGGCATCCAATATCTCTTTTACGACAGTGCGTTACGGAGATATGGCAACCCTAAAGCATAAGGGTCGCACCATACTACTTTTGAAACCATCGACATATATGAACCTCTCGGGCAAGGCGGTGAGATACTGGATGGAGCAGGAGCGCATACCACGCGAAAACCTCCTTATCATCTCTGATGACATAGCCTTGCCATTCGGTACATTCCGTATGCGTAAGAATGGCTCGGAGGGTGGTCATAATGGTCTAAAGAATATCACCGAGCTACTTGGCGACAACCAGTACGCACGCATGCGCTTTGGCGTAGGCGGCGACTTCCCTAAGGGCCGCCAGGTGGACTATGTGTTGGGTGAGTTTACGGACGAGGAGCGCAAGGCTATGCCAGATAGATTAAAGCTCTTTGGCGATGCAATCCTCGCCTTCTCGGCCATAGGCCCCGACCGCACGATGAATAGCTATAATGGAAAATAGAGATGGTTGCCGCAAATGGCAACCATCTCTATTTTTCACCTTTCAGTTTTCCCCTTAAAAAACTCTGCCCGACACTTTCGCATCGGGCAGAGATTATTTATGTAGGTATTTACTACTTTGTAGGAGCTGCAGAGCCTGGAGTCTTAACCCAGATCTTCTTGCTTGACAAATCGAAGTAAACATCGTAAGTACCTGATGTAACCTTACAGTTACCACCACCACGAGACATTACCTTACCAGCAGTAGCGTTAACAGTAATTGTACCGCCACAACCATAGTCCTCGCCCCAAGAGTTGTTAGCACGAACCTTGAACTCGCCAGTGAGCTTAGCGTTAAGAGCTACATAGAAACCAATAGTTCCATCCCACTCGAGCTTAGTATCTGGAGAGCTCCAGTTGTTATGCGCACCACACAAGCCCCAAGATGCACCTGAGAGGTCAGGAGCAGCACCATTAGCACTCTGCTCTGTTGCAGTCTCATAGTCAGTGCCCTCGTTCATAACATAGATACGCTTGTTGGCATTATCGAAATAGATATCGTACTTACCAGCGTTGATAATTGATAAGTTAGAGCCACCGCTATATACCTTTGTCCAGATATTAGCATTTAGGTAGTTGATACCACCACCGTAGCTTGTATTCCAGTTACCTACCTGCTTAATCTTAACCTCCTTATAAGCACCGATATTAACGCCCTTAGCAACAAAGAGATTATCAACATCTGTAGTGTACATCACCAAGTCACCCCAAGAGTTGAAGTCACCAGCCAACGCCCAAGTAGATGGCTGTGGCTCACCCTGAACAACCTCTGGCTCTGGATTCTCCTTATCCTCTACGAAGCTGAGGGTAACGCCGTTGAGCAATAGGTAGTAGTCCTTATTGAGTTCGCCCAACACAAAGTCTGCAGTCTGTGCTGAACCATCGTTTAGGATGATGCTGAGTGAAGAATCAGTAGCAGAGCGAGGCATAGTCCATACATAGTATGTGTACCCATTAATACTCTCTGTTACAGTTGTTGTAGTGCCTGGCCATGCGCCTGTAGGATTTGCACCCGCGGTATCCCAAGAGTAGAGGTTAAACTTAGTCCATGTATTATTATATGGGTGTACATAAACCTTGTACTGAGGGATAGACAAGTCTTCTGGAGTTGTACCTGGAGTGAGTGCATAGAACTCCTTTGTTGTATAGTTGAAGTAGAGGTCATAAGTACCTGCAGCAACCTGCATATTCTTACCATCCTGAACAAGAGTGTACATAGTGTCGGCACTGATAGCCACAGTCTCTGTGGTCGCTGTGCTTGCTACACCGTAGTTCTCAGTCCATGCGTCGCTAATACGCAACTTGAATGAATCCGTAGCCGCAACAGTCACACCCTTCAATGTGTAGTAGTCACCCTCCAAGGTCATATCCTTATCAACATCCCAGTTGCCACCAAGACCGATTACACCAACAGAGAATACAGGCATTGCAGGAGCCTCTGTGCCTGCTGCTACAATGCAATACAAAGACTGAGCAGGAACGAAATAAACATCATAAGCTGAAGCATCAGCAGTCTTGATATCATTCTCACCACAAGATAGCCACTCGCCACTTGCTACAGCAGCATCAGTCTTGCTACCCTTAGCATTATCCCAGCCCTTGTTCTGAACAAACTTAAAGCCCTCATTAAGCTTTGTTAGGTTGAATGCTACAAGAGCATCACCAACCTCGTACAATGGCTCTGGAGTGCCTGCTGTCCAACCATTGAAAGCACCTGCGATACCCCAAGTAGCATCTGCTACATAAGGCAAACCAAGCTCACCAAGGTTATAGATCTTCTTTGCAGCGATATTGATAGTCTTCTCCTTGCATAGTGTGCCATCGATAGAGTAGCTCAAAGTAACATCATCTGCAGTTTTTACAGCAACCCATACATCCTCACCTGCAGGGAGGGTGATAGTATTGCGAGTATTGCCATTGTAGTCAAAGATATAAGCTGATGCATCGAGTGTCACCTCATAATCTGATGAGTAACGCAAGAATGCGCTCTCAACCTGAAGGTCAACGCCCGCAGCAGGATCGAATGACTCTACCGCAGTACGAATCTTACCACCAGCCTTACCAGCATTACTGTTCAAGGTGTTGTAATCGGCATCGTGTGTCAAGAAGATCTCAACCGGCTGACCAATCAAATCCTTAACACCATCGTTTGTACAAACAAAAAGATTCTTGTTATCTACACTGTTCTTGAAATCGTAAACTGTCCAACCAGACTTAACAGTCAAAGTCTCGTTACCTGTCCAAACAGTGTCCCACTTACCTGTACCCTCGTTGAATACTACATCTGCACGAGTCTCTGCAAGGTCGATAGTTGCCTCGAAAGACAAACCCTGCTGCTGAGGAGCAGAATCAAGGTTCTCACCTATCTCTGTACATGCTACTGCGCCCAATACAACCAACGCAGCTAGCATCAAATTCCAAAACTTTTTCATTTTTGCTCTTCTTTTAGTTGTTTAACATTGGGGATTACCAGTTGACATCCTCCTCATCATAGCTTGTGCCATCGCCCAAACCAAAACCATCACCTGAGACCTCGAAGCCTCGCTCAACACACACCTCAACTACTGAAGCACTTGGAGCCTCGTAGCGAGTACAAGCTGTGGTACAGCTCATCAAATTTTCCTTTTTCATAGATATAATTTTTAGGTTGTTTATACACTAAATTATGCAAAGGTAGCGATTATCACTTAAATCGTACCATAAATACCTATATTTAATGACGAATAGGCAATAATCGCTGACGAACAAGCCAAAACAACCGAAGGATAGCCCCTATACAGCAGGCTATCATAGTCCTTAAACGAAATATTAACTATCATATACTTATGACCTCGCCAATAAAAGAGGCTCTGCGAAAGTATAATCCTTAGCAGAGCCTGTGACTAAATAGTGTATAATTATGCACTACTTTGTAGGGGCTGCTGAGCCAGGTGTTCTCACCCAAATCTTCGCATCCTCAAGATCGAAATAGACATCATATATACCTGACGAAACTTGACAGTTATCACCACCTTGTATCATCTGCACTCCCTTATCGGCATTGACCGTAACGGTTACTCGTCCATCGCAGCCATAGTTAACCTCCCAAGAGTTATTTGCACGCACCTTAAACTCACCCGTAAGTTTGGCACTATAAGCGACATACAAACCTACTTCTACATTCCAAGCAAGTTCTATATCAGGATAGTTCCAATCGTTATGTGTACCACACAAGCCCCAGAAATCGCTCGACGGACCCTGGTTCTCGTCATTGACACCATACTCCGTAGCTGTGGTATAATCTACGCCTTCACCCATCAGATATACGCGCTCCTCAACGCTATCCAAGTAGATATCATAGGTACCATCTCGCACAACAACAATATTCGGACCATCCTGATAGCCTTTTGTCCATTTATTTGGCATAAGCATTGCGTCACTACCGAAGTTTTTACTCCACGAGCCAGCTATCTTAATCTTAAACTCATCGCCAGCCTTTAGCTTCAAGCCCTGCTTTACAAAGATATTAGACTCACTTGTGGCTGACATCAGCGTGTCACCCCAATTATTGAATGAACCTGACACTGCCCATGTATCTCTTTCCTCAACAGGGGGATTTGGATCATAACCAGCACGATTCCACTCGCCTCTATCCGCGCCTGTGATGTAGTAGTAGTTATATGGCACAACACCAACAATAAGGTCGGCGGTCTTTGCCCATACACGATCGCTCTCTGCATTGCTGTTCCATGCGAACTCCGTATATGCAGGATTCATGCGACAGAAGATGATATTCGACATATTCTCAGGGATAACAGCCTTATAAACTCCATCGCCATTATCATCTGTCAACACAACACTTGTATTCTGGTCACCCTCCCAAAGATATGCTGCAAACCAAGCATTATCGCTCTTCCAATCATTATTAGGCACAAGATATACAACCTTACCCTCTGGCTCTGGCTCAGGTTCTGGTTCTGGAGTTGTATTGGGAAGAATCTCTCCTATACCATAGATAACACATGGCTCCAAAACAACATCCTTAAAAGAGACCACTGTTTTATCTGCAACTATCGCACTTAGAGATATCTTCTCAACACAAGGCATAAAGGCGACCCATATATCGCTACCAGCCTTAAGGGTAACACTCTTCTCAAGAGTATTGCTACCGTTTATACCTGAGAATATCGCAGCATCTGCCAAAAGGGTCACATCATAGTCACATGCCAGGCGGAAGAATGAACTCCTAACAGCAAGAGAAACCTCACCACTCTTAGGGAAACGCTCATAATCCATACTAAGTGACAGACCACGCTTACCTGCATCACTATCTACAACGCTACCATTCTCATGAAGCGTTGTAATGACTATATTTGTTGCATCACGCAATACCGAAGCCTCAGCATCGGTAGATACAAAGCGGTGAGGCTCCTTTGTTGAATTTGCAAAGGTGAAGCTCCCCTTATCAGAGGTAACATAAAGCTTATCATCGCCACTCCATATCGTCTGCCAAGTACCATCACTATTAACCATATCGGCACGAGTATGCTCGATGGTAGCAACAAAGGAGAAATTATTTGAGATACTGCCATCAACATCACTATCCGAACAAGATGACACGCCCATTATAACTGCAAGCGCAAGTATTAAGTTCCAAAACTTTTTCATTAGCTGATTCTACTATTTTTGAGTGGACAAAGGTAGTGATTACCGCCCAAACTATGCAACACATCATGCCCTTAGCAGATGAGTGGGCACGATTTATTGATGAGTGGGTATATATAGCCGAAGGAAGATTCTCTACTTATTTATTCCAAGCACGCCCTTCAAATTTTTTGCCCACAAGCCCTTGGCACGAAGCACCTGCTCAAAGATATCGCGCACCGCACCATGACCACCATCATACTCCGAAACATAGCGCGACGCCTCAACGCACTCCATAGCAGCATCGGCGGGACAGACAGGTATGCCTACACGCTGCATACACTCCAAATCGGGAATATCATCGCCCATGTAGATAACATGCTCACGATCAATATTATTATCCGCGAGAAACTCCTCTATAGCTGCAACTTTATCCATACAGTTTAGGTAGTAGCGCGTAACGCCCAACATCTTCAATCTATTCTCAAGCATCACACCGCGACCTCCGGAGATGACACACACTTTCAAACCCTCACGCAAGGCGTAGGCTATGGCATAACCATCCTTAGCATTATATCGACGAATGAAATCGCCATCAGGCGTTGGAATTATTCCTCCATCTGTCATCACGCCATCGACATCCAACACAAATGCCTCAACTAGGGCTATATCCTCTTTGAAGTTTCCCATATACTCTCTGTTATATCTTTATAAATTTTCTGTTTTATCTCCTCACCTCGTAACGCCTTGAGATGCTTATCTGTAATTGCTTTATCACCCCTAATAGCAGGGCCTGTCTGCACAGTGTAAGGATCTTCAGAGCTGATAGCCTTATTTGCCGTCTCAGCAATTATCGGACGCAAGACATCGAACGAAAGTCCCGCCTCGTCAACAATATCTGTTGCTAAGCCATAGAGGTGATTGGTAAAGTTATTGACAAAGACACCCGCAAGGTGTATCTTGCTTCGAAGCTCGCTATCGGCATACTCCACACGCGAGCTTATGAGCGAAGCAAAGTCCATCAATCTCTGTGCAACCTCATCATTATCCGCCTCAACAAATATTGGTACATCACCAAGTCGGATGACGCGACCTGCCGAGAAGCTCTGAAAGGGGTATAAAATACCACGCTTACCAGGGCGCTTAATCGCACTCATAGGGACACTTCCTGCCGTATGCACAACTACAGCCTCCTTAGGGAAGATATACTCTCTTGCCACCTCCTCAACTGCGCGATCACTCACCGAGATGATATATATGTCCGCATCCGATAGCTCTGAGGGGTCGATACTCCACCTACAACGCCCGATGTTTGCAACAGTCTCACATCGTTCCCTGTTTCGAGCCATAACCTGACAAAGATGGATATTCGGAGTATCTGCCATGGTGCGAGCATAAGCCTCTGCAACATTACCAGAGCCTATGATAACAACACGCACACGCCCTTTGAGTATCGAGGTACGGCTAAGGCGACGAGCATCTATAAGTTCGTAGTAGTCACGGTGTTGTCTTACATGACATATCTCGCAACCGAGCAATAGAATAAACCACGACACCTGCAACCAAATGATAAAGAGTGGCACGGCAGCAAAACTACCATAGATAACACTAAGCTGCGACATTGCCATCTGCAAATAGACATAGCCCCACTGCCAGACCGAGAGTAACACACCTGCAAAGATTCCTGAGCGAAGAGCATTGCTCCATGCTACACGAGTGTAGGGGAGGTATTTATAGACAAGTGTTGTAGCAAGCGAGGTAAAGAGTATAGCCAATGAGCGAGAGAGTAGCATGCTCATATCGTTCGAGAGTCCAATTGCCGAGATTATATCATATGCAAACGACATAGCGAGAATAAGTAGCGCTGGCACGAAGAGTGCAATGATAAGATAGGCTGTATAGCGATGCACGAACCTACGCTTGCGTGTCACAGACCATATACGATTGAACGAACCCTCGGCAGTGCGAAATAGGGTAAAAACGACAAAGAGTAGTATAACAATACCTACGATTGCAAAGATGCCCGAAGGCACAATACCAACCGCCGCACGCGCAGCTGGGATGACACTATCTAGCAGGTCACTCCACTCAGGCACAGAGATATATAGTGTCTTAATGCCATTCTCAATAACACCCAAACGACCCAACACCATAAGTACGACCGCAAGGATTGGCACCACGGCAAACATACTATATAATGTTAGTGCTGCACAATCTACAAGTGTGCGATTTACATTCAAACCGCGCAGTGTGTAATATACAAGGCGGTAGCCCTTACGCAAAAGGCTATGCTGCGCCTCGTCAACACTGAGCAACTTATCGTGTAACAGATGATTTATGCGTCCAAATATATTCATTAACAACTCTTTAATAGCATTATCCAACTCTCCGAGCCTATCGAGGTAATTGCCATCACTCGCTCCGAACCCGCACGTATGCCTGTGGCACGACGCACACCTTCGACACTAAGCGTCGTATTGCGCTTAAGTATCTCCACGCCAACACCCTTAAATTCTCGCTTTAGCTGCTTAGGGTTATATCTCTCGATGCGCTCAATAGCATAGACCTTAGCAGGTAACACCTCTTCAGGTAGCTCCTCGGCAAAGGCGTAACCATTATTGCTCCATATCTGAGCATAGGGTTTGAATGCCGCGATGGCAACGCGAGCCTTCTGCAAAGCCACATCGGGGATAATTAAGTACTTCGCACGCTCAACATCGATAGATTCTGCCGAGGGGGCAACATGCATATCTTCGGGCGTAAACTCCCAACTACCGAGCCCCGCAACCACAACTCTGAGCACATCGTGCCGAGCACCTGTGTATATATTCAGCTCCTTACACTCACCTCCTATCGAGACAACCTCAACCTCGGAACAAGGCAACAACCTAAACGCCTCATCTACATCAAAGAGTGGCGATAGCTTCAACCCTACGCGATTGGCAATCTCCCTAAGGCGTGGCATAAGCGATATAACATCGGGCGAACAATCCTCCATGCGCACCATCTTCTTACCCTCGGCCGAGCGGCGGTCAGGGTCAGCAAAGACCCAATCGAAATGCTCAGTGGTTGTTGCGACATACTCCTCTGCCGATGTTGTTATAACATCCACATTCTCAATGCCGAGAAGCGCAAAATTGTATCGCACAACCTTAGCCAACGCCTCATCTCGTTCCAATGTCACAACCCTCTCGAAGCGCTCGGCAAAGTGCATAACATCTATGCCCAAGCCACAAGTAAGGTCCAGGAGCGTACCACCGCCTATATTCTTAATATTGGCGCTCTCCTCGCTTGATGACTGCTCAAAGGCACGAGGTGGAATAACGCATCCCGCCTCATAGAGGCGAGGGAGTTTATGGCGCGCACGCTGTAGATACTTGACCTGTGTAGCCACCAACGAGGCGTTGGCAATATGCTTATCCATTGCCACCACCACGGGGTCACGCTCCACATTGCTCAGCACGCTCTGGCGAAACTCCTCCGAGAGCATTATCTCCACATCACTCGATATCATAAGACAAAGTTAACTCTTTTTTTCGATTTATCGACCATACAACAACTGTAATAGCAATAAAAACCACATAATATATGGCTATCGAAGTTGCAGTAATGGTATATTCGACACTTGCAAAGGGGAGTGCTGCAAATCTCTCAACAACTCCATTTTGCAGTGCCGCAGCCCACTCTGCCACACAACCAAAAGGCATGGCGAGCGGATGGGGCAATATCAGAACAAAGATACCTGCCGCCACAACTACATTAGCAAAGAGCAGCACAATAGGCGTTACCAAAACACCCACAATGGGGATATTACCAAATGTATGCGACACCACAGGCAGAGTCCACAATGTTGCAACAACGCCTATGATAATCGTGCTTATCAACCATTTAGCCACACTACTCCTAAATTTTATGCCGCGTATAATTGGAAGTCCCCATGCCACAATACCCACCACGGCAAGCACCGAGAGCTGGAAGCTGATATCGTAGAGGTAGCCGGGTCTAAACATAAGCATCACAAATACCGTAAAGAAGAGCGAATTCATAGAGTTGTACCTCGGAGATATGATGTTGGAGAGTTGCAGAACACTGAGCATAAGCGCTGCACGCACAACCGATGGTGAAGCACCACTCAATAGAGCAAATATCCACACCGCAACAATAGCCAATATGTTGCAGAGCATATGCCCACGATGGATAAGACATATAGGACGAAGAAGAAAATTTACAACCAACAGCACAATACCGAGGTGTAGTCCCGACACCGCCATAAGGTGAGCAAGACCCGTTTTGGAGTATGCATCGCGCAAATTGGAAGGCATAGCGTGGCGCGTACCTGCAACCATAGCTTCAACAACACTATGGGCTGTACTATCTGAGGCATATCTATCAAGTTTTTCTATGGCGTAGCGGCGTATGCCTCCCGCGACATCGCGCTCTATAGCAAGGATATTGGTGTTAGACAGCGCCACACCACCCACATACCCTCGGCGGTGCATAAGAGCGTTATAGCTCTCATACTTAGATATGCGCTCCTTGACACTACCCACGATATGCAACCTATCGCCATAGCATAGTGTATCGGTACGCAGCCACAGTTGTACACGCTCTTTCGCATCATGCCAACTATCATCCATCCACGCCTCAACACGCCCCTCGGCAACACTATAACCCTCGCGCTCGGCAATAGGGCTTACAACGCTAACGCGCATCTCCACCACATCGTCATAGGGAATAGCCGATGGGCGAGCATCCACCTCCACAGCCAAGTAACCCATAAGCATAAGTACCAAGCAGATAAAGCCATACGACACCCTATGCGGCAAAGCCAGCACCGCACCCAATAACGCAACTATACTCCCCGCAATAGCACACCACAGGGGCATAAGGAAGCTCTGCGCGATTATAATACCCGCGATAAAGGATACAACAACAACGAGCATAGGCATCGCCCGCAGACGACGCCTAAGGCTATCAACTGATAGTTCGCTATGCCAATGGTCTGATACGAACATCTACTTTATCTTCAAGCATACGAGCCAATGCCTCTACATCTGTAGGCTCATCAACCTGACCGTAGTGGTAGGGGTAGAAGATCTTTGGTTGCAGAGCCTTAACTGCCTGAGCAGCCTGCTGAGGGGTCATTGTATATGGCTGATTTACACTTATAAAGGCAATATCTATATCACTCACCGCCTTCATCTCCTCGGTAAGTTCCGTATCGCCAGATATATAGATACGAACAGCATCGCCCAAGGTTAGCACATAGCCGCAATCCTCCCTATGCTTAGGGTGGAAGTCGGTATGCCCCTCCGAGGTGTTATACGCCGCCACAGCCTCAACCTTAATACCCTCGATAGGCTCAGCCACACCCTTAGGCAGCATCGTGTAGCAGTCTCCACCAAGACCCTCAGCCGAGGTCTTATCCAACAACAGGCGCGTATCCTCCTTTTGCAGTGCCTCTATAGCCGCCATATCGAAGTGGTCGAAGTGGTGGTGCGTAACAAGGATAACATCCGCCTTAGGTAGTGTGCCATAATCGGCATTCTCCATCACAGGGTCAACATATATCCACCTACCCTCATACTCTATAGCTATCGAGGCATGGGCAAAGAACCTCAACCTGAGGCTCTTACCATTTAGATTTATTTCATCTGTTGGGTACTCTTTTGTTGTGGTCTTGCCACCAAACAATCTCCTTAGTAGTGACATAGGCTATCTATTTATAAATTTTACAATCGCTTCGCTTAACCCCTCGGTAAGGCGCAGATTAGAGTTTGTATATACACCCATAAGCTGCTCTATACGGTCCGAAGTATTGGCATCCTTCAGGATATGTGTCATATTCTCAAAACATATATACTCGCCACGCTTAGCACGCGAGAGTAGGTGCTCTCCATTCTCCTTTGTCACCTGTATATCTCTGCCACCCGAGATGATAAGCACAGGCTGCTCAACGCGAGATATAAGCTCCGCGGGGTCGAATGCCATGGAGCTACACAAGAACTTCTGCACCGAGGGGTGGAACAACGAAAGTAACTCCTTGGGCAGACTCTCCAAGGCCACCTCCTCACCGCGCTTGATGCGCTGAATGATGTTTGTTGCCGTCATCATAAGTCCCAGGTATTGAGGCACAAGTTGTGCCGAAAGCTGAGCATTGAGTATCTTATCCATAGGGAAGCCTGCCGCAGAGAGAAGTACTAAACTATCCACTGCAACATTATCTCTAAGAGCAAGATGCAGAGCTATAGCACCACCCTCACTATGACCCGCAACCACGACCCTCGCAAATCCCGCCGCGTGCAGATACTCAACACATCGCGCCGCATCCGCAACGAAGTCCTCAAACACCACATCTACATAGGAGCCTACATCCTTTAGGGTGCTGAGCCCCACGCCACGCTTATCGTAGCGCATAACCGCAACGCCTGCCTTAACCAACTCATCCGAGAGCATCTTGTATGAGTAGGTGTTAAGTCCCACGCCCGAGTTACCATTTCTATCCGTTGGACCAGAGCCCGCAACGATAAGCACTGCCACATCGCTGCCACCCTCAGGCACAACAATACCTCCTGATAATAGACCCCAATCGCACTCAATAGCGACCTCCTGCTCCTGAGCCACAACGATACTTGCAGTGGCTATAAATGCCAAAACAGACAAAATAAAATGCTTCATATTTATAAATCTAAGTCAACAAACGAATCCTCTACCACCCTGCGCAGATGACCTCTATCAAGGTGTGTATATACCTCCGTTGTGGTTATACTCTCGTGCCCCAAAAGCTCCTGCACCTGACGGATATTTGCTCCACCCTCCAGAAGGTGTGTAGCGTAGGAGTGGCGTAGCGTATGAGGGCTGATATTCTTCTCCACACCCGCCAAGCGTGCCGCCTGCTTGATGATATTAAAGACCATGACGCGCGTTAGAGGCTCGCCACGATTATTTAGGAAGAGTGTCGCCTCAGAGCTGCGCTTTGGTCGGCGTAACTCCATATATAGCTGTATCTTATCGCGTGCTGCAGAGCCTATAGGCACAAGGCGCTGCTTGTCGCCCTTACCCACAACACGAATATAACCCTCACCAAAGAATAGGTTGTCTATACGCAACGATACAAGCTCCGAGACGCGCAACCCCGTAGAGTATAACACCTCAACAATGGCGTTGTCCCTGCACCCCTTGACCGTAGTCATATCAAAGGTAGCAATTATAGCATCTATCTCCGCAACCGTAAGCACATCGGGGAGCAATCGCTCAGCCTTAGGAGGCTCGATGCTCTCGGTTGGCATCTGCTCTATCTCATCCTTTATTAGCAAGTAGTTATACAGACTCTTTACGCCACTTAACTTACGCGCTTGTGAGGCAGAACTACACCCCGACCTATAGAGCCAATCCATATATTTGGATATTATCTCCGAGGTGACATCCTTAGGTACAGCCGTATGCAGGCGAAGCACATAATGCATGAAGTCGTCATAATCACGCATATATGCCGCCACAGTATTCTCAGATAGGCGGCGCTCCACGATCAAATATCGCTTATACTCCGCCTTAACTCTCTCCCACCTCTTCTGAATATCCATACTTCGCTAATCTATCGACAAATGCAGATCTTCTGCAATTAAAATCTAAATAAAACCTCCGTAGTAAAATGCAACTTATTCAAGAGTTTTTATTACTTTTGTGGTAAAGATACGAATTTTATTTTAGAAAACATCAAAATGAAGCAATATATAGAACTATGCATTGCGTGCCAGAGCGAGGAGCAGGCCGATATTGCAACGGCATTTCTTGCCGACTATCCCTTTGAGAGTTTCGATACAGAGCCTACAACCGAGGGCGTAACACTCAAGGCCTATATCCTTGCGGAGCTATGGGACGAACATCGCACGGAGGCTTTAGCCGCCGTGGCAGAGTATGGCACACTGCTTAGCCAGAGCGTCATTGAGGATGAGAATTGGAATGCACAGTGGGAGATGGATGGTTTCAAGCGCGTTGAGATTGAGGGTGTTATGGTTATACGCGCACCACACCATGAGCCAGCCGAAGAGGGTATCATTGATATTGTCGTAGCACCGCAGATGTCCTTTGGCTCAGGTCACCACCAGACTACCCGCATGATGTGCAGGTTGATACACTCGCTTCACCCCTCAGGTCGCATCCTCGATGTAGGTTGTGGCACAGGCGTGCTATCTATTGCAGCGTTGCTTTGTGGCGCGGAGCAGGCGGATGCCATAGATATAGATATATGGTCGGTGGATAGTGCTAAGGAGTCGGCACGCCTTAACGGCATTGAGGAGCACATAGATGTCATCCACGGCACTGTAGAGCTTATCGAGGGTAAGCACTACGATATGGTTGTAGCCAACATCAACCGCAACATCATCCTCAGTGATATCGCACGCTATGTTGCGGCACTCAACGCGGGTGGTAGTCTGCTTCTCAGCGGCTTCCTTGAGGAGGATGTTGAGGATATAACCACAGCCGCTACAGCCTTGGGTCTTAAGCATAAGCAGACCTTAGCCGAGGATGAGTGGCGCGCTATGCACTTTGTAAAGTAACAGGACTATGACAATTCTTCCATTGGTATATTACGGCTCTACGGAGTATTGGTCAGCCCTTGTAAATGGGGGCGAGGATGTGATTATTGATATTGGCGAGCACTATGTGAAGCGCTCGGACAGAAACCGCACCGAGATAATGACCTCGGGAGGTGTGATGCAGCTATCGGTGCAGCTACGACACGCCAACAAGCCACGCCAGCCGATGCAGAAGATGGAGATAGACTACTCAAAACGCTGGCAGCATCAGCACTTTGTAGCCATCGAGTCGGCATACCGCTCTTCGCCCTACTATGACTACTATGGCGAGCGTTTCCATGACCTCTACGACAAGGAGTGGAAGTACCTCATCGACCTTAATATGGCAACTCTGGAGCGCATGTGTAAAATTCTGAAACTCCCTGTGCCTCAAATATCTACAGAGTATATCACAGCCAAGGAGGGAGATATTGATATGCGTGCTAAAAACCCGGCGAAGTTATTCACGCCGAAGCCCTACATTCAGGTATTTAGTGACCGCATACCCTTTGAGCCTAACCTCTCTATATTTGACCTTGTGATGTGCGAGGGACCTGAGGCGGTGAACTACCTCAAGAGGTAGTCATTAATCGAGCATCGAGCCACATCTGATATCTACCTTATGGCGGTAGGCTCCTGTTGAGTCCACTGCCTCGATTGTAGCGTGTCCCTTTATAACCACCGAATCGGCATGATAGATACCCTTTGCACCACGGCGTAGCATAACACTATCGCCATTAACAAGCAACGCAGGCGCACCTACAGAGCTAAAGACCATGAAATTCTGGAGCGTATCGGCGCGCTGAATCCACTCTCCATCAGCGATATGGAGCGTAGGCACGGTGTCGTTCCACACTGCGCGGTAGAGGTAGAAGGCATCCTTCTTTGTGCGGTGGTCATACTCCACAAGACCCGAACGATTGAGCGAATAAGGACGGCGCGCAGAGGCGTAGTCGAACATATTATTTAGCCACACACCGCAGAAGTTACCCATAGAGTCAATAATGGTGTGGTAGCGCTCGTGCATATATGTCTGACGGCGGGCAGGGAGGTAGCGAGTACCTCGCTGCGCGCGGGTGATGCGCTCGGCAGTATGCTCCGTAGCACCCTCCTCGCCATAACATACACCAAAGTGTGCAGTGCGCCACTCGCGCTTTGAGGCGAGCTGTCTGCACCACACAGCAACATCATCTGCCTGACCCTTCTGCCAGCCTACATTCTGGCGAAGCACGGCAATATCCGTAATAAAGTTAATATCACCATCCATATTACTACAACCCGCAGTGAGGCGCGTAGGGTCAATCTTATGTGCCAACTCATTGAGCTCCTTAACATACTCTATGACACTATCACCATGCTGCCAAACAAGAGAAAAGAGACCCCACATAACAACCGAAGGGTGGTTAAAGTTCTGGGCGATAATCTCTGCAAGTTGCTCACGACCATTAGCATGAAACTCCTCAACAGGGTAGTAGCATATATCCGAGAAGGCTGCCTCGGAACGGGTAAATGGCATATCTATCCACACCAAGCGACCATCCCTGTCACACCAATCATACAACTCCGAGCTATGAGGGCCCGATAGCGAGCGCAGCGCTGTAGCGCCCATATCAGACAAAATCGCGTAGTCCTCGCCAAGAGATCTATCGCTAATAGCCATGCCATATCCCATACGGTCGTGAGACAGGTTAACACCTCTAACCGCCACAGCCTCACCATTGATACAAAGGTCATTAGCACCATTTAGCGACACCTCGCGGAAGCCTGTCTCCACAACCACAGCATCGCTATACTTGTCATCACCAAGGCTCACCTCAACCCTATATAAGGCTGGAGATTTAGGGCTCCACAGCTGTGGGGCGTGGATCTCAAATGGGGTATCCACATAACCCTCCTCATGTTTGCCTATGCGCGTGGTATTGGTCATAATCTCATAGCCATCAGGACCTACGATACGCACCGAAAGGTCAAGGTGTGAGTGAGGCTGAGCCGAGATATAGCTTCTAACAAAGCCCTTAACCAACTCCTTATCAACACTCTGCTGCACAACAAATATACCCTCCGAGCCATAATGCTCCATAGATATCATATTGCGTGGCGCAACAACAAGCTCCACATCGCGGAAGATACCCGCCGTAAGATCCATATCTGTAGATACAGGCAGCACATCGCTGCGCATAGCATTACCCACAACCACACGGATATAGTTCTCCGCACCAAAGCGTATATTCTCTGTAATCTCTAAGGTAAAGGCAGTAAAGCCTCCCTTATGACCTCCAACATAGGCACCATTGACAAAGACACGGGCGACACTCTGCACTCCCTCAAATCGCAAAAAGAGGCGGCGACCCATCCACTCCTGAGGTATTGACAAGGTGCGGGTGTAGTTCGCCATCGAGCTACCCTTGCCGTAGCTACCAAGCTCTGCCTGCCATGTATGAGGCAGAGAAATATAATCAACATTGCTATTATCAAGCTGTTCAGAGTGGTAGAAACGCCAATTATCATTGATGTTATATACCTTGCGCATTGGAGCATCTGCCGAGGCCGAGACAACCGAGAGAACAAAAAGTATGATAGAAAGTAAAAAACGATAACGCATAATAGAGTGTTTTTGTTGGTGCAAATATACGAATAAAGAAAAAAAGTTCGTATCTTCGTGCGAAATATTATTATGCAATAATAAAAACACACCAATAATGGTTATTGATATAATACTACTAATCGTTATATGCGTAGCACTCATCTATGGCTGGCGTAAGGGGGCAATAGTTCAGCTCTTGCAGCTTGTTGGTATCTACTTAGCTATTCTCCTCGCACCCGACTTTGCAGATGAGGTGGGCACGGTATTTACCGAGGATGCTGGACTTGCATATCTTGTAGGCTATGGCGTTATAATCATCGGTGCATGGATTGTGCTCTGGATTATAGCACCCCTCTTTCGCAAGATGCTCTTCTTCGATGCACTGCGAAGAATAGACTCTATGCTCGGCATGTTTTTCGCCTTTGTTGCCACGATAGTCATCGTCTCGGTACTATTCTCACTCTTCGTAACCGCCAACATTGGAGAGATACGCTCCGACAAGATTTTGGAGCTTGGCACCTCGGGACTTACAGCCGCGGAGATAGAGGAGTATGCCGAGATGCTCGATAGCAGAGATGAGAGCCTCAGAGATTATTTCGAACCTAAGTATATTGATTATAAGACTCTTGACGAGTCAAAGTTCTTCAATCCGCTCGCCGAGTTTGGCGAAGATATATTCCCAGGATTGGAGAAGGCACAGTGTGAGATTATGGAGTGGACACTAAATATGGCAGCAGAGTATGATAGAGAGTAACACCGCAGCGGAGCGCATCGAGGGTCTTGTGATAAATTCTACGGGCAGTTGGTATGAGGTTGCCACCGAGCATGGCACGCTCACCTGCCGTATTCGTGGACGACTACGCCTCAAAGGCATACGCTCCACAAACCCCGTTGTTGTGGGCGACAGAGTAATGGTAGAGCCAGATGGCGATAGCAGCGCCATTGTGGAGATTTTGCCACGCAGCAACTATGTTATACGCCGAGCATCCAACCTCTCGAAGGAGTCGCATATCATCGCTGCAAATATCGACCGCGCACTGCTTATCGTGACGCTGCACTCCCCCACTACGGCGCGTGAGTTTGTCGATCGCTTCCTTGTTACCTGCGAGGCATACCACGTACCTGTGACCATTGTCATTGGCAAGTCTGATATGCTTACGGGCGAGTATGAGGCGGAAGTTGAGGAGTTTGAGGCGATATATGGCGATGCGGGCTACGACATCATTCGCCTATCATCGACCACAGGCGAGGGTGTCGAGGAGATTAGGGCATTGCTTAGAGATAAGAAGACCCTTGTAGCGGGTAATTCGGGTGTGGGCAAGTCAACACTTGTGAGCCATATCGACCCTACACTTGATATACGCACAGGCGAGATATCGGAGAGTCACCACAAGGGTAAGCACACCACAACATTCTCTACTATGTACCCTATAGAGGGGGGATATATCATTGATACACCAGGCATTAAGGGCTTCGGTCTTATCGATATTGATGGTCGCGAATTGTGTCGCTACTTCCCCGAAATGATGCGTCTTGCTCCAGATTGCCGTTTCTACAACTGTACCCATACCCACGAGCCAGGCTGCGCTGTGCGTGAGGCTGTGGAGCAAGGCTTGGTGGCATGGTCAAGATATGAGAGTTACCTAAAAATTTTAGACGAAGATGACAAATATCGCAAGTAGGTTGCGCACCGAGGAGCATAGCGAAGAGTGGCTTCGCGAGAGGCTCGAATATATGACACAGTTTATTACCGAGGAGCGCCGTGAGGTGCTAAGACGCACCGTGGCTCAACGCACACACTACATGCGTATCCTCACCGAGAATATGTTTCACCCACAGAATGCCAGCGCCATTATGCGCCACTGCGAGGCCTTTGGCATACAGCAGATACACACCGTGGAGGATCGTTGCAAGTTCGACCCCTCGGTAAATATTGTGCGTGGCACCCAGAAGTGGGTAGATGTGGAGCATCACGACAACACGCGCGAGGCGTTGGCAGCACTCAAGGCCGAGGGCTATCGTATCGTTGCCACCACGCCACACCGTTGCAGCGCAACACCCGAGAGTTTCGATGTCACTAAGGGCAAATTTGCCCTTGTCTTCGGCACAGAGCATGCAGGCATATCGGATGAGGTTATCGAGGCTGCCGACGACTTCCTTATGATACCTATGTGTGGCATGGTTGAGAGCCTCAATGTATCGGCCTCGGCTGCAATTTTGATATATATGCTCTCGGAGCGTATTCGCCAGAGCGTTGATGGCTGGCAACTTAGCGATGCCGAGCAACTCAAGCTCCTCACACGCTGGACTATATCCTCAGTTCGCGACTTTGAGGGTATCCTTCGTAGAGCAGAGCAGAGTGGAGAACTAACCGTTGAATATTAAGCTTTTATGATACTACGCAAGCAATTTTTGGAGCATGTAGGTCAGACTTCGCCATCGCCAATGTTGATTGAGGTGGCGCGCGCCGAGGGCTCATTCTTCTACACCCCCGAGGGTAAGCGATACTTCGACCTTGTGGCGGGTGTATCGGTAAGTAATGTAGGCCATGCCAACCCTGAGGTTGTCAAGGCTGTGCAGCAGCAAGCCGCAGATTATATGCATGTTATGGTCTATGGTGAGATGGTGGAGCGCCCACAGGTGGAGTATGCACACAAGATAGCGCAACTACTTCCAGGGGAGTTGGATTGTGTCTATTTTGTGAACTCAGGCGCTGAGGCTGTGGAGGTTGCGCTAAAACTTGCAAAGCGTTATACTGCTCGCACCGAACTTATCTCTATGCGCCGCGCCTACCACGGCTCGACACACGGCGCAATGTCGATGATGGGCACACCCGAGGGTGAGGAGTGGAAAGCAGAATTTAGACCTCTGCTCCCCGATGTAAAGTCCATAAATTTCAACTCGTTTGAGGATCTACTACATATCACCGAGCGTACAGCAGGTGTACTCTGCGAGGTTGTGCAGGGCGAGGCGGGCGTAAGACT
>JAZRRF010000064.1:0-6398 GCA_045650465.1 Alistipes sp. | reverse complement strand
AGATAGACGGGTGTGATTAGAGTAATGAGAGTTACGCGAGAGATGTCAGGCATAACAGTCAACTTAATAGATAATGGAGCCTTGTGTCTTGTCCGAGACTTCGTTCATGTCTCTTCGTCTCTTTGGTCTCTCTTTGTCGTTAATTACAAAAGTTGCGGCTGACCAAAAGCCTTACAGACTTTTTAGTCAGCCTCTATTTGTAAAGAATATTTGATGTAAGACGATAGATTACTTATTACCCTCCTCATTATGGATATTCTCTGTCTCTGCACCCTCTGTCCTAAGTTGTTTGCTGAGGCGTGCGGGCGATATGCCGTAGCGTTTTCGGAAGCGATGGATAAAATGTGAGGTGTTGTTAAACCCGCATAGCTTTGTGAGTTCTGTGATTGAAACCTCGCGCTCCTTGATGATGCGATGTGCGAGCTCCAACTTATACTTGAGTAGCCACTGGTGCGGTGACATGCTATATCGGGAGCGAAATCTACGCTTAAATGTCGATACTGATTGGTAGCACATAGATGCCAGCTCCTCAATTGTTGCGGTACTTGTAATACCATGCTCCAGCGCCTTAGCCATGCGCTCATTCTCACCTTTTATTGCTTCATTATCCCCATCTATATACTCTATATCAATGGAAATTCTAACCTTTGTATTGCCCATGATTTTATGTGTTTGCAATACAAAGTTATGTAAAATATAATAATTATACAACATATATATCATAAATATATAATAATGAGCTAAATGTTATATAATAAGGTATTCGATTATTTTTATTTTAAAGGTTTATGGATAGATATCTTGCTAATTTCTCAATTATTTCTATCTTTGTGCTTCGATAAGTTTGGTTAATATTATTGTTATAAGAAAATAATGAAAAGAATTTTTCTTTTGGCAGTTATACTGTTTTTTACCTTTGTTGGTGTTCACGCGCAAGAAAGTAAGTTGATTAAGGGTTTCTCAGGCGGTATGATGATACACACAGGTTATCAGACAGGTTGTGATAATCCGTTTGAATATAACATGCAAGGTGCAACCTTTGGTATTGGAGGTGTTGCGCGACTCCACCTTACAGATCATTTTCGTACAGGTTTTGAGGGTTATGTTTCGACACTGGGTTTGAGACATGATATAGCTAAGGGTAGTCACAATAAAATATTTTGGACTGGCTTACTTGCTGATTGGTATTGGCAGAAGGGGCGATTCTATCCATATATAGGTGCTACTGTTGGCGGAGGTATGGAGACTTCATATCTAATGTTTGAGGGTAGTAGTAACGATTGGCTGACTGAGCCCATGGCAGTGTTTAAGAAGGAGGGCTTTGTTGCTGTAGATCCTTTTGTTGGTTGTGATATTGCGCTTGGCGAAGCTGTGCGTCTCACAGTGAAGATGGATTGGCTCTTGGCAATGCGTCGTAGTGGATTGAATGCTCCAACGGGACCTCGTTTGTATGTTGGTTTTATATTTGCGCATTAAGCCTCACATATTAAATGAATATAGGCGTGTTCAGACATTTTGAACACGCCTATATTTCAATAATTTAGAGTGATTACTCCTCGCTCTGCTCCTCGTAGTTAGGCAACTTGAACTCTGTAAAGCCTGCCTTAACAAGAATATTGTACCATGCAAAGCACTTCTTCATATCTGATACATGCACGCGATCGCGGTCATATTCTGGGAGAACCTTAGCAAACTCAGCCTCAATCATGTTTGCAGACTCCTTATGAGATATTGCCTCCTTACCACCTGTGTAGTTCCAAATGTTTGTAAATACATCTGCCAAGGCGATATCCTCGCCCTCGGTGAACATTGAAATCTCGGTCAATGCGCTAACGCGAGAAGTTGCAGATGCGTTCATGCGCTTGCCATCAAGCAACGACTCAACGATAACACCACGCATAGACTGTGCGACATACTTAAAGAGTCCTGGCTGACCAGAAATTGCCAAAATATCCTTTAGTTCCATAGTTTATAAACTGATAAAGTTTTAGTTTCATTAAATTTTAACAGCACAAAGTTAACTATTTTTTACAATTTTTCGTAACTTTGGCTCATAATGATACATCTTCTTTGAATTTACTCATCAAAAACAATCAAATTAGGTGTTCGAGATATTTAAATAAATGGCATCTTAATATGGTTTTAGTATGAAACATGATCAAATAGAGATTATTCAGATAAACATTTCGGGTGAGGATAAGCCGGGTTTAACATCTTCATTAACAGGTATTCTTGCGCGTCATGATGCCTTTATCCTTGATATCGGTCAGTCGAATATACATCAATCCTTAACGCTTGGTATTCTCTTTATGACTACAGCGGAGCGTTCTGGTCAGATAATGAAGGAGTTGCTCTTCAAAGCTTCGGAGATGAACATATCTATTCGCTTTGAACCTATTACCGAGGAGCAGTATAGCAATTGGGTGACAGGTCAGGGTAAGCATCGTTATATCATCACCATGGTTGGACGACGCATCACCGCAGCGCATATTTCGAGTGTTACGAAGGTTATCTCTGATGAAGGATTAAATATTGATGATATTAACCGCCTAACGGGTCGTATGCCTTTGGAGGAGGATGAGCGAGCGCCAAAGACGAGTATTGAGTTCTCTGTGCGTGGAACGCTTAAGGATAAGGAACACTTCCAGCGAGAGTTGATGCATATATGTGCTGATGGTGAGGTGGATATATCCTTCCAAAAGGATGGTATCTTCCGTCGTTCGCGCCGTTTGATATGTTTCGATATGGACTCTACGCTAATCCGTACTGAGGTTATTGACGAGTTAGCAGACAGAGCTGGTGTGGGTGATAAGGTGCGTGAGATTACCGAGCGTGCTATGCGTGGTGAGATTGATTTTAACGAGAGCTTTAAGGAGCGTGTGGCGCTACTTAAGGGTTTGGATGTCAGCGTTATGGAGGATATAGCTATTAACCTTCCTATAACTGAGGGCGTTGATCGTATGATGACAATTTTGAAGCGTGTGGGTTATAAGACAGCAATCCTATCGGGAGGTTTTATGTACTTCGGTAACTATCTAAAGCGTCGCTTTGGCTTTGATTATGTCTATGCTAATGATCTTGAAGTAGAGGATGGTAAACTTACAGGAAGGTATAAGGGTGAGATAGTTGATGGTACGCGCAAGGCAGAGTTGCTTAGGTTGTTATGTCAGTTTGAGAATATTGATATTCAGCAATCCGTAGCTGTGGGTGATGGCGCAAATGATCTGCCTATGCTAAATAGTGCGGGTTTGGGTATTGCATTTCATGCTAAGCCTAAGGTGCGCGAAAATGCTCGTCAGTCGCTTTCAACTGTGGGTCTTGATGGAATACTCTACTTCCTTGGTTTGAAGGATTCATGGGTAGAGAAGAAGTAGCTGGAGGGTTGTTGTTATGCGTTTTGCCTCGCTCATAGCTCTTGTATTTATATTTGTCGGTTGCCAGCGTGCAACCGACACTCCTATTATTACACCGCATGTGCCCGAGGTGAACACCACTATTGCCATGTTGCGTCGAGATATTGTGGGTGTTGGAGGTGTCGATATATGGGATAATATTGTTGTTGGTGGACGAGTTGTATCGGCAGATAGTGAAGGTAACTACTATGGATCTATCGTCGTCGAGGATGGTAGTGGTGCTGTGGAGGTTATGCTTGGCATGGCAAACTTGGAGTCTATATATCCTGTAGGTTTGTATGTGGCACTTCGAACTTATGGGTGTTATGCAGATTATGTGCGTGGTGTGTTGCAAATAGGTGTGAAGCAACCTCAATATGAGTATTATGGTGTTGGTTATCTCTCCTCGCGTGAGGAGTGTGATAGGGTTGTGGTGCGTAGCACAGATGTTGATGTTGTGGAGCCTATGACCACTCGAATATCTGAGTTTAGTGAAACGATGTGTGGCAGGCTTGTTAGGGTGAGAGGAGTGAAGTTGATGGACTCATCATCTGTGGATACTCTTGCTGGAGATGTACTTGAGAGTGCTGTGTGGCGAGGCTACTCATTGTTTAAGGATGCGCAGGGCGATAGTGTTGCCTTATATACAAGCTCCTATGCCCAGTATTCCAATATGCGCATTCCGCAAGATAGTGTGACGATCGTAGGGGTTCTTCAGCGTGATAGTTATCGCGGAGGCGCAGAGTGTTACTATTTAAAGATGCGCTATGCGACAGATTGCACTATACATTAGTCTTGCGTTACTTTTGTTGGGATGTGGTGGTGAACATGACATGCCTGAGTCAAAATTATGCTCTATAGCTTCGTTATGGGGATATGTTTCAGGTGGGTCAATAAGTATCCCTGATGATATATTTGTGGAGGGCTATGTTGTTGCTAATGATAGGTATGGTGAGTATAATAGTGCCATCGTCATTGCGGATGAAAGCGGAGGTCTCTCCGTTGAGATAGATTTGGATAATATAGAGGCCATATTGCCGTTATATAGCAGAGTGAGGGTCACTTGTTCAGGGTTGACGATTGCAAGTATCGGTGCTAAGTTGCTCCTTGGCGCAGAGCCTACGGGCGAGTATGTTGTGGATAGAATTGATGGGAGCATGGTGCTTAACTATATTGATATACTCCCCACTGATAGTACAACTCCTGCTATCCGACATCGTAAAATATCACAGTTGAAGGTGACGGATGTTTTAAGCATGGTGGTCATAGATAATCTCGCACCTATAGAGAAGGAGCAGTGGATGCTATGGACAGATAAAGATGTGGATAGTGGTAGGGCTATTACTACGGTGCGTCACTTTACCGATGGTGTAGATACACTTAGTGTAGTTACTGATGCTAAGTGCCACTATGCCACTGAGCCACTACTAAGCTACCCCGTACGCCTATCTGGTATTCTTGATTGGTATAGGGGTGGTATTGCATTTCGGGTTATAAACCATGGTGTAGATATGTATCAATAGTTTTATACCTTTTATTCACTTTTTTAAGTTATGGGGGCTGGCTAAGTTACTTTTTAGCCAGCCCCCATACTTGTTGTGTTATCACGATTAGATATCGTTATTGAGCTGTGGAATGTCTGTTGTCCTCTCTCGCTCGCCAAGCAGATGCTCTGAGAAGTAGTCAGCCATGCGCCAGAAGAAGTAGTCGTTCATATCGCCGAAGCCGTGACGCTGACCTGGAAGCATAAGCATATCGAAACGCTTGTTATTGCGGATAAGAGCATCCACAACGCGCAAAGTACAACCAGGGTGTACATTCTCATCAATATCACCATGAACAAGGAGAAGGTTACCCTTAAGGCGCGCAGCAAGTTCATGGTTGGCAGAAATGTGATACTCGAAGATAGTCTCGCCATCCTTCTCTACCTCATTAATACCATGGTGCTTCTCAGACCACCAGCGGTTGTAAATGTTGTTATCATGGTTACCTGCGCACGATACTGCAACATCGAAGAAGTCTGGGTACATCAATATAGCTGCAGTGGACATGAAACCACCACCTGAGTGACCATGGATACCTACGCGCGAGATATCTATGAAACTGTGGCGAGCTGCGAGCTGCTGTGCTGCAACAACCTTATCCTTAAGACCATAGTCGCGAAGGTTGCCATAGCCGTAGTTGTGATACCACTTTGAACGATCAGGATGACCGCCACGGTTACCTACAGTAATTACGATAAAGCCAAGCTGTGCGAGACGGTCTGTGCGAATCTGTGGATGATACCACGCCTGCTCTACAGCCTCGGTCTGAGGACCTGGATATACATACTCGATGATAGGGTACTTCTTCGATGGGTCGAAGTCGTATGGCTTGTACATCACACCATGGAGGTCTGTGATGCCGTCAGCAGCCTTAACCACGAAGGTCTCAGGAAGCTTATAACCCATAGCATACAATGGCTCAAGGTCAACAGTTTGAAGTGTTAACACCTTACGACCTTCGGTTGTATATAGCTCAGATACTGGGGCTGCATCTACACGCGAATAAGTTGTTGTGAAGTACTTCCTATCGTCCGAGAGTGAGAACTCACCATTGAAGTTCTTAGGGTCAAGCTGCTTAAGTCCTGAGCCGTCGTAGTTCACACGGAAGAGGTGTAGGTAGTATGGATTCTCATCTTTGTTGTAGCCTGTTGCAGTAAAGTAGATCACACGCTTTGCGTCATCCACGCCCAACACCTGAGATACATGCCACTCACCCTTAGTAATCTGGTTAAGGAGCTTACCATCAGTGGTGTAGCGATAGAGGTGTGCCCAGCCTGTACGCTCAGACCACTGGATAACCTCGCTATCGTTATTGATAAGCGTAGGCATCTGCCACTCGATAGAGGTATTCATCTCCTCGCAAACCACATCCTTAGCTGTAGCCGATGCTACATCTACTACACAGAGATCAGCACGCTGAATATCACGGCTCTGGCGGATTACATAGAACTTAGAGCTATCG
>JAZRRF010000063.1:0-18981 GCA_045650465.1 Alistipes sp. | reverse complement strand
CTCTACCAACTGAGCTATTTCCGCAGTGGTGAATAATTTTTGTTAAACGCCTTATTCTGAGCGTTTTGAGCGGAAAACGAGACTCGAACTCGCGACCCCAACCTTGGCAAGGTTGTGCTCTACCAACTGAGCTATTTCCGCAATACTAACATCTTAAATCTTACGACTACAACCTTTTCGATTGCGAGTGCAAAGGTACTACAAAATTTTATATCTGCAAATTTTTTTGCAACTTTTTTTTAAAAAAATACAACTTTTTTTTGTCGCCCATCTCCACTCCTGCAATAAACACCAGCTATCTAACTATATATCAACAACATACAGCAACTTGACATCATCACAAAAAAAATGACCTTTTTGAGGCTAATTTTTAAGGAAAATAGTAGAAAATCTCAAAACTATAGATATTGCGCGTATTTGGTCTGTGCGTTTTTTTTACAAAATAATCACTATTTCCAGCAAATTCATTCTACTCTTTTATAGCAAATGAGGGGCAATTTTATTTATTGGCACAAAGATTATAATATCGTACCGCAAACAACCCCTCTACTTTTATGGTTCAATCTCTATTTTGTAGGACAATGCCCACACGAGTGTTGTTCGTTTCAGAAAAAATACTTACTTTTGTGGTGCTATTGGATAAATAGCAGACATATAGAAAGTGTTTTCGCAGTCCTTGTTAGAAAATGTGGAAGTTTTCAAGGGAAGAGGACGAACGAATAGCACTCATTTCTTGTATAGCTATGTGGCTATGCACTCTCTGTGCATCTACCCATACTATCCAAGTGTGGGGCATTGTATCGTTTATTCTTCCATAGGTCATTCCACAACCTTCTAACAAATAAACGAAAGTCAACTCCACACTTTCTTTTTGTATATCCACCATAGAGGAGTGTATGGTAATAGAATTTGAGACTTATTATTAACTTAAATTTATATTACTATGAGAAAACTATTTATGTTCTTGGCATTGGTGCTCGGTGTAGTATCGTGCCAGACGGAGCCTGAGGCTTTCGATGTCAACATGGGTGGTGAGCAGGAGGTTATGATCAATGTATCGCTTCCTGAGGAGACTCGTGCTGACAGTGCAAAGGGATTTGACCTAACTACACTCGCAACAGACTCAGAGTATCAGTTGCGATATATCCTTGAGATTTATCGCGATGGTGCAGAGGAGGGAAAGAATTATCGCGATGTTAAGTATTCAGACGATACCTCTGTAAGTTTCCCTGTGCGTCTTGTACCAGGTCACAAATATACATTTGCTGTATGGGCTGATATTGTTAAGCAGGTTGAGAACCCAACAGATTTGTACTATAACGCTGCAAGTTTGAAGAGTATCTCTATCATTGATGAGAAGTGGAACGCAATGGACGAGAAGCGAGATGCCTTCACAGGCTTTGCTATACTTGAAAAAGGCAACTCTATTACAGATATTCAAACAATCAACCTCACACGCCCATTTGCTAAGGTTCGCGTTGTTACAACAGATATTAAGACTATCCGCACCTTTGGTCTTGAACCAAAAGCCGCAACAGCATTATATAAAGTACCTGTTTACACACGATTTGATGCTACCAATGCAAGCGTAGCTGGTGAGGTAAACGATAAGACTCTTGCGTTTGTATATAATAACACTTATGAGCAGATTGGCGCAAACGAGCTTACACTCTTCACCGACTACCTATTTGTTGGTAATAATGGCAATATCACCAAGTTTAATTTGGAGGTGTTTGCTAATGCAGAGCGTACAAGTTCTATAAAGTCAAATAGCTTCAATACTGATATCGCAATCGAGCGTAACAAACTCACAACCATCAAGGGTGATGTTCTTACAGAGGGTGGTAATATTGAGGTTAAGATTGAGGATGGCCTCGATGGCGAGATTGAGTATCCTATCATCGATAGAACAGAGCCTGCTAATAATGAGATTTGGTACACATCGACTGATGGTAGTGTTGTGAATCCTCGTTCAAATACTGATTTCGGCGCAAATATTATTTCTAATACATATTATGGAGGTAGGGGTATAATTACCTTTGATGGTGATGTAACTAAGATTGGAGAGGAAGCATTCTATAGTAGCAGTAAGTTGGCAAGCATTCACATCCCAAAGGGTGTAACAACAATTAAGGATTCTGCTTTTCATCATTGTATAGTTTTAGAGGCGATCAATCTTCCTCAGGGTCTTAGAGAGATAGGACCGTCAGCTTTTGCTGTCTGCTATAAATTAAATGGTATAACAATTCCTAATAGTGTCACTACTATTGAAGATAATGCATTTTATCATTGCGAATCTTTGACTAATATCAATATACCTGAAGGTGTATCTTCCATCAATTATTACACATTTGCCTGGTGTACAAATCTTGAGAGTGTAACTATACCTGATAGTGTTACATCTATTGGTGAGGCTGCATTCATATTCTGTAAATCATTGAAGTATATAACTATTCCTGATAGTGTTGTTTCAATGGGTGATTCTGCATTTGGTGGAGCAGAAATAATAGAGTTTAGAGGAAAGGGTGCTTGTGATAATGGCAAGTGTCTTATCTTTGATGATACATTATATGCTTTTGCTATAGGTTGCGGCGCAACAGAGTATATAGTGCCAGATAATGTTAAGAGTATTAAGTGGGCTACATTTGCATATTCAAATCTTGAGCATATTACCTTGCCACAAGGCTTGGAATATGTAGATTTATATGCATTTAGTCATATGGATAGTTTGACAAGTATAACTATTCCAAGTAATGTTACAAGTATTGGTAAATGCGCATTTGCTTACAGTGAGAACTTGGAGAATGTATATATACTTGCACATATCCCACCTGTAGGTTCCGATGATATGTTCTCAAATGGAAGTGACAACCTAAAGATATATGTTCCTGAACAGTCTATAGATGCGTATAAAACAGCAGAGGGTTGGAGCGCGTATGCTGATAAGTTTGTCGCTTGCCCACCACGAGACGAGATATGGTACACATCGATTAATGGTAATGTTGTAGAGCCTTATTCGGGTGCTGATTTCGGCGCAAATATAGTGTCAAACACCTATGAGAATGGTAGGGGTATTATTAAGTTTGACGGTGAGGTAACACAGATAGGTAACAACGCATTCTGGTTTGAAGGTGCATTGGAGAGTATTATTATCCCTAACGGCGTAACTGTAATTGATGATGCTGCATTTAGCCAGTGCGATAGCCTCGTATCTATCAATATCCCAAATAGCGTTATAACTATTGGCGTCTTAGCATTTTGTGATTGTGACGAACTTACTACTGTCACTATTGGTGATGGTGTGCAAAATATTGATAGAGAAGCGTTTGAGGCTTGTGTTAGTTTGAAAACTGTAACGATTGGTAAAAATGTAAAGACTATTGGATGGGGTGCATTCGCATATTGTAATAATTTGGAGGAAGTATATTGCAAAGTAACAACACCTCCAACTTTAGGGGCTTCACCATTTTTGCAGTGTCCATCAAATCTGCAGATATATGTACCTGCTGAGTCATATTGGGATTATATCTCTGCACAGGGATGGTCAAGTTACAAGGATCATATCGTAGCATACGACTTTGAAAACAATTGTGTCGTAGCTACTCCTGCGCCAACAAAACCTGCAAGTAATGAGATTTGGTACACCTCAACAAATGGTCAGATAGTAACGCCTAATTCTAGTGCATCTTTCGGCGCAAATATCGTTTCAAACACCTATGAGAATGGTAGGGGTATTATTAAGTTTGACGGTGAGGTAACACAGATAGGTCAAGACGCATTCTGGTTTGAAGGTGCATTGGAGAGTATTATTATCCCTAACGGCGTAACAAAGATTGGATCTACAGCATTTGTACAATGCGACAATCTTGTAGAGATCTATATTCCAGATAGTGTTACAGATATTTACAATCAAGCCATTGTATTATGTGATAAAATAACAACTATTACAATCGGCGACGGCGTAAAACATATAGGCGAAGAGGCTTTCGCGAATTGTTCTAATTTAACCAAATTAACGATAGGAAAAAATATAGAAGAGATCGGTTGGAAAGCCTTCTCAAATTGTCCAAACCTTAAAGATATATATTGCAAGGCTGTTACCCCTCCAGTTCTTGGTTGGAACACAAATTTTAACAATGCTACATTCTATGTACCTGCTGAGTCAGTAGATTTATATAAGTCTGCTCAGAATTGGAGTGATTATGCTGACTATATTGTTGGCTACGACTTTTAATTTTCGATTTATATAGGGCATCTTTGTCTTATCCTATACAAGATATCGCGGGCTGTACGCTTTGGTACTATCCCGCGATATTTTATTTATAGGATATTATTTACGCAGTCATCCTGAGCGTAGCGAAGGATCTCAAGGTTTATACGGGGGTTGAAGGTCTGCACTCACCGCGAGATTCTTCACTGCGTTCAGAATGACACGGATAAACACACACCGTAGGCACCACACCTTTCACTTTTCAGTTTTCACCTTTCACCTTTCACCTTTCACCTTTCACTTTTAATATGCGTCGCAGACACCTTACCTTTCAGTTTTCACTTTTCAGTTCGTTTGTGGTGTAGGGCTGACTAAGTTACTTTTTAGTCAGCCCTTCGTTTCTTTATATGAAAATACTTCCTACTCTTGCTGTAGCTCTATCTGCTGCCGCACAGACTCTTCGTGTATAGTTCTAAATATCTGGTGTACGAACTTAGAAGGGAGATTCGATGCCTCAGCACGAGCCTCAGCTGCAAGGAGCAATTCATTATAGCGATCCTGCTGCACCACAGCCATGCCATGTGCCTGCTTATACTCACCTATTGCACGAACTATATTCATACGCTCAGCAAGCAACTCAATAATCCTACTATCTATGGTATCGATATGGAGACGATACTCGCTCAATGCATCCCTACTCACAGGCGTGCGATGCAACTTAAGTCTTTGCAATAGCTCCCTAAGTGCATCGGGCGTTATCTGTTGCATAGCATCGCTAAGTGCCACATCTGGCGTTGGGTGACACTCTATCATCAGACCATTGAAGCCAATATCCAACGCCTGCTGCGAGAGTTGCGCTACGAGTTCTCTACGACCACCTATATGGCTGGGGTCGCAAAGTATGCATAACTCTGGCACACGACGGTGTAGCTCAATAGGCACAGACCAATGTGGTGCATTGCGATATGGCGATGTCTGCTGCGTGCCAAAACCGCGATGTACGGCAGCGAGACGACGCACACCACTATTATAGATACGCTCAATGGCACCTATCCATAGGTCAACATCGGGGATTACAGGATTTTTGACTATGACAGCAGTATCGACCCCCCTTAGTGCATCAGCAATCTGCTGCGTAGCAAAAGGATTAGTCGTTGTGCGAGCGCCAATCCACACACCATCAAGTCCATATTTAAGCACCTCCTCAAGGTGTTCGGGCGTTGCAACTTCGGTTATAACCCTGAGGTTATACCTCTGCTTAGCCTCGCGCAACCACTCCAATGCCTCAGCACCTCGACCCTCGAATGATCCTGGCTTGGTACGAGGTTTCCACACACCAGCACGGAATATAGGTATCCCCGCCGCACTGATATCGCGTGCAGCAAGGAGAACTTGATCGCTACTCTCGGCACTACATGGACCAGCGATGTATAGTGGCTCGGTGCTAAGATCGGCAAAGAGGGGTGCAAATTCGGTCATACTACTCCTCAACAATTGTTATAGAGAGAATAAGGTCACCTGGACGGATATCATCAATAACATCTACGCCCTCAACAACCTTACCGAAGCAAGTATGCACACCATCCAAGTGCTGTGTGTTCATGCGATTATGGCAGATAAAGAACTGCGAGCCACCAGTATTTGGACCACGGTGAGCCATAGATAATACTCCACGGTCATGGTACTGACGCTCGGCACGAGTCTCACAAGGAATTGTGTAACCTGGACCGCCGGTACCATTACCATTAGGACAACCACCCTGAATAACGAAATCTGGAATAACACGGTGGAAGGTAAGGGCATCATAGAAGTTACTCTCTGCGAGTTTCACGAAGTTAGCAACTGTGATAGGGGTCTCCTTCTCGTAGAGTTCCGCCTTCATATCACCCTTCTCAGTAGAGATAATAGCATATTTCATACTTTTGTATCTTTTATTATTAGCGTAAATTTTGTGTAAAGATATAAAAAAATGTAACGGCGCACTCCTAAAACTCACAAAAAGTTCATTACATAGGCAATTTCCAAGCCACAACACCCCTCTAATTCTGCTCTACTGTCCCATTTAGCGCATGCAACAAATGCTTAAAAGGCGCGCTACTAAGATAGCACAAAACGAAGATGTATGGGAGATAATAGCCATGTACAACCATATGTTTTTCAACTTTTAAACATGTGTAAAATTGTTATTATAATAGATATATTATAGTTCCTTTAGAATATATCTAATTTATAACAAATACCGGACAGGTGCAAGTATTATCTATTTTACACAATAAAGCATGGTGGTTTCAGATAAATTGACTATATTTGTCGGAATAGAATCTTCTTTCAAGAAGATTATGACAAGAGAATAGCCCATAAGTGGCGAGAAACAAGGGTGTGCAAGCGCCAATTTTGGCAATATCTTTGATAATGGATGAAGATTATCTTAGGCATATAAGTGGCAAGATAAGCAACAAATTATCACACATAAAAGTGGTTAATGAGCTTGGAATGAACTATTTAGAAAAAGAGACATGGACTCAAAAACTATAGTACATAGCGAGCATAACAACAAATGTTCTGCAATTCATCTCTACTACAACAACGAGATGCGTTCATGGGTATCTTACGGATACTCTGCATACACGCTCTGTATGGTGATGAAGCAGATGAATGTAAACACACTTCAAGGCTTCTCAACAACAAAGCAGTTGCCATACACAGCCATCCACGAAGAGACATTCAAGCGCATGCGACACAGCCTCAGCCTTAGAGAGGGTGAGAATGCAAGACACTATGTTCTCTCTGCAAATGGCGACATTGACATAACAAGCTACGAAAGTTGGACAGAGACTCTTCACAAGAGTTTGAGGGATAATGGCGGCTTTTATACACAGACACATGTAAGCCACCTTGTGGCAAAAGAGGGCTTTATCAAGGATGGCATGAGCAACTACGAGCGTGGATGTAAACGACTCTTCGACTGTATATCATCACTACTCCTAATGATAGCATTTCTCCCCATATTCCTTGTATGTGCAGTGCTAATATATCGAGAGGATGGTGCCCCTGTGATATACAAGCAGGAGCGTATAGGTCGCAATGGCCGTCCATTTAACATTCTCAAACTTCGCACAATGAGGATTGATGCCGAGAGACTTGGTCCACAACTTAGTCATGGCGGTGGCGAGGGCGATCCTCGCCTCACGAAGATAGGCAAGTTCTTGCGCGCCCACCATTTAGATGAGCTTCCACAGTTGTGGAATGTCTTTCGTGGCGACATGGCATTTGTTGGCCCACGCCCTGAGCGTAAATTCTACATCGACCAGATTATGGAGCATGACAAGCGATATGAGTACCTCTATCAAATTCGCCCTGGGGTGACTTCATACGCCACGCTCTACAACGGATATACCGACACCATGGAGAAGATGCTCCGCAGATTGGAGTATGACCTATACTATCTCGGACATCGTTCATGGATATTTGACATCAAAATCTTGGCTAAGACCTTCTTCAAGATAATCTTTGGCAAGAGTTTCTAACCGAAATATGAAGATAGCAGTAGTAGGAACAGGATATGTGGGGCTCTCCATAGCAACCCTCTTAGCACAACATAACGATGTTGTGGCCGTGGATATTGTGGAAAGCCGAGTGGAGAAGATAAACAACCGCATATCACCCATACAGGATGAGTACATCGAGCAATACTTCGCAACCAAGAGGCTCAATCTTAGGGCTACGCTCGATGCCGTAGAGGCGTATCGCGATGCCGAGTTTGTGGTTATCGCCGTACCCACAAACTACGACTCCGAGCTTAACTTTTTCGACACACACCTTATCGAGGAGGTCATAGAGCGCGTATTGGAGGTAAATCCAGAGGCGACGATGATCATCAAGAGCACTGTGCCTGTGGGCTACTGCCGTTCGTTATATGTTAAGTACGCCAAGTTATTTAGGGAGCAGGGCAGGAACAAGAAGAGTAAGTTTAGGTTGCTCTTCTCGCCAGAGTTTCTCAGGGAGAGCATGGCGCTCTACGACAATCTCTATCCAAGTCGTATCATCGTTGGCTACCCCAAACTTATTGAGGAGTTTGGTGAGGAGAATGAGGCTATCAAGGCTATTGAGGGCAACCACCTCATTGATAGAGCGCGCACCTTTGCGGCACTGTTGCAGCAAGGGGCATTGAAGGAGAATATTCCAACTCTCTACATGGGACTTAAGGAGGCTGAGGCCGTAAAACTCTTTGCCAACACCTATTTGGCGCTGCGTGTGAGCTACTTCAACGAGCTGGACACATACGCCGAGATGAAGGGACTTGATACTCAGGCGATAATCGAGGGCGTAGGTCTCGATCCACGCATTGGCACACACTACAATAATCCATCATTTGGCTATGGTGGCTACTGCTTACCAAAGGATACTAAGCAGCTACTTGCCAACTATGCCGATGTACCTCAGAATATGATGACAGCAATTGTCGAGAGCAACCGCACGCGCAAGGATTTCATCGCTGACCAAGTGCTATCTAAGGCTGGCTACTACACAGGTTCAAGTGCATGGAATAGACAACGAGAGCAAGATGTTGTCATTGGTGTCTATCGCCTTACAATGAAGTCAAATTCGGATAACTTTCGCCAAAGCGCCATACAGGGCATCATGAAGCGCATCAAGGCTAAGGGCGCAAAAATCATTATCTACGAGCCAACTTTGGAGGATGGCGTTACCTTCTTTGGCAGTCCTGTGGTCAATGATTTGGCGAGGTTTAAGAGTGAGAGCAGAGTGATAATTACAAATCGATACGATAGCTTGCTGGATGATGTCCGTGATAGGGTATATACACGCGACATCTTCCAACGAGACTAACCATAAACCTATAAAGAAAAGATGAAGGGTATTGTTTTAGCAGGTGGTAGTGGCACAAGGCTCTATCCTATCACCAAGGGCATAAGCAAGCAGCTGCTTCCGATATACGACAAGCCGATGGTCTATTATCCCATATCGGTGCTTATGTTGGCGGGTATTCGTGAGATACTCATAATCTCCACACCGCACGACATCGGTGGCTTTAAGCGCCTGCTGGGCGATGGCTCGGACTATGGCGTAAGGTTTGAATATGCCGAGCAACCCTCGCCCGATGGTCTTGCGCAGGCCTTTACCATTGGTGCTGAGTTCATTGGTGAAGATAGTGTATGTCTGGTATTGGGAGATAATATCTTTCATGGCATGGGCTTTACCTCGATGCTTAAGGAGGCGAAGCGTAGAGCAGAAGAGGAGCGCAGAGCAACCGTATTTGGTTATTGGGTGAACAACCCACAACGATATGGCGTTGCAGAGTTCGATGCTGAGGGTCGCTGCATCTCCATTGAGGAGAAGCCCCAAAACCCTAAGTCGAACTACGCTGTTGTGGGGTTATACTTCTATCCCAATAAGGTTGTGGATATAGCTCGCCATATATCGCCTTCGGCGCGTGGTGAGTATGAGATAACCACCGTAAATCAGGAGTTTTTAGAGGCTGGAGAGCTAAGTGTGCAGACCCTTGGTCGTGGCTTTGCATGGCTCGATACGGGTACACATGACTCACTATCCGAGGCCTCGACATATATCGAGGTGCTGGAGAAACGCCAGGGTCTTAAGGTGGGATGCTTGGAGGATATAGCCTACACAAATGGCTGGATTACAGAGGATAAACTTAGGACGCTTGCCGAGCCAATGAAGGGCAATCAGTATGGTGAGTACCTCTTAAGCCTTATAGAGAAGAAACCGCAAATCTTTTAGCATGAGGGTCATAAATACCGACATAGAGGGTGTTGTAATCATCGAGCCTGTGGTGTTTGGCGATAGCCGTGGCTACTTTATGGAGAGCTTCTCGGAGCGCGATTTCCATAAGTTCGTTGCCCCTGTAAAGTTTGTGCAGGATAACGAGAGTCGCTCGCGCTATGGCGTGGTGCGAGGTCTGCACTACCAGCGTGAGCCCTATACGCAGAGTAAGTTGGTGCGTTGCGTGGTGGGGCGTGTGCTGGATGTCGCGGTGGATATACGCGAGGGATCGCCTACATACGGTAAGCATGTAGCTGTGGAGCTTTCGGCAGAGAACCACCGCCAACTATTTATACCTAAGGGCTTTGCACACGGCTTTGCGGTGCTGAGCCAAGAGGCTATCTTTGCCTATAAGTGCGATGAGTTCTATCACCCTGAGGCTGAGGCTGGCATCGCGTGGAACGACTCAACTATTGGTATAGACTGGAGATTACCTAAGGAGGATATTATCCTCTCGGATAAGGATAAGGGCTACAAAGGATTATGAGCATAGCAAGGAGGATATTAGTTACAGGAGCTAACGGACAGCTCGGTCAGGAGCTTCGTAGTGTAGCCTCAGCAGAGTGGCTATTCACCGATGTTGATGAGTTGGATATATGCTCTAAGGAGTCGGTGCGCGACTTTATCGTTACCAACAATGTCGGCACGATAGTCAACTGTGCAGCCTATACGAATGTCGATAGGGCGGAGGATGAGCCTGAGGTGGCAAAGCGCATAAATGGCGATGCTGTGGCGATGCTTGCCGAGCTATCACACGAGTGCAGCGTGAGGTTGATACATATCTCTACGGACTATCTCTTTGGTGAGGGCTACACAGAGCCTATATGCGAGGAGTGCAAGCCTACTCCACGCAGCGTATATGGCCAAACAAAACTTATGGGCGAGAGGGCTATCATAGAGTCGGGGTGTCGCTATGTCATCCTACGCACAGCATGGCTCTACTCCCCCTATGGGACAAACTTCGTTAAGACAATTATGCGCCTAAGTTCTGAGCGTAAGGAACTTAGAGTGGTGAACAACCAGATAGGCACGCCAACCTATGCCCACGACCTCGTCCTTGTGATAAAGGATATTTGCAAGGAGGTCGTTGATGTTGAGGGTGTATATAACTACAGCAACGAGGGAGCAATATCGTGGTATGATTTTGCGTGTGCTATTGTTGAGATTGCGGGACATAGCTGTAGGATACTACCTTGTACCACTACGGAGTATGGTGCTAAGGCGGCACGACCAGCATACTCGGTACTCGATAAAACAAAGATTAGAGGCGTTATCCATAGGGAGATACCCGCGTGGAGAGCCTCACTTGAGGAGTGTATAAAACGAATGGCTCAACTATGACCAAGAGAACGATAATAATCACAGGTGGCGCGGGCTTCATCGGAAGCCATGTGGTGCGTCTGTTTGTTAAGAAATACCCGGAGTATAGGATTATAAATCTCGACAAACTTACATATGCGGGTAACCTCAACAACCTTAGCGATGTGGAGACGATGCCCAACTACAGGTTTGTGCGAATGGATATATGTGACTTCGAGGGTGTGCTACGCCTTATGCAGGAGGAGAGGGTTGATGGCGTCATCCACCTCGCTGCCGAGAGCCATGTTGACCGCTCGATACACGACCCCTTCACCTTTGCCCGCACAAATGTTATGGGTACGCTGTCCCTACTTCAGGCAGCAAAGGTCTATTGGGAGAGTCTTGATGAGGGGTACGAGGGTAAGCGTTTTTATCATATCTCCACGGATGAGGTATATGGCGCTTTGGATTTTGATGACACGCTCTTTACCGAGCAGACAAGCTACAACCCACATAGCCCCTACTCGGCAAGCAAGGCCTCGTCGGACCACTTCGTGCGTGCCTACCACGACACCTACGGTATGCCTACGATAGTAACCAACTGCTCGAATAACTATGGACCATATCAGTTCCCTGAGAAGCTTATCCCGCTGTTTATAAATAATATACGCCAGCGTAAACGCTTGCCTGTATATGGTGCGGGCGAGAATGTCCGCGATTGGCTCTATGTTGAGGATCATGCCCGCGCTATAGACCTTATCTTTCATCGCGGCAAGGTTGCCGATACATACAACATTGGAGGTTTTAACGAGTGGCGCAATATCGACCTTATCAAGGTCATCATCGCCACGGTAGATAGGGTGTTGGGCAACCCTGAAGGCTACTCTCTGGACTTGATAGAGTATGTCACCGACCGCCCAGGTCACGATGCCCGCTATGCGATAGACTCCACAAAACTTAGCCGTGAACTTGGCTGGATGCCCTCGCTACAGTTTGAGGAGGGCATAGAGCGCACGGTGCGCTGGTATATAGATAACGAGGCGTGGCTTGACGATATTGCCACGGGAGAGTATAGACTAAAGAGTGAGACAGCGGATAGATAGTCTGTTATGCAGAGCCAAAAAATAGAGGAGAACCGATGCTGGAGAGAGAAAAAAATAGCACTACGAGTAGTGTTCTGTGGGCCGCGATGGAAAAGTTTGGTGTTGTGCTGCTACAGTTTATCATCAACTTAGTATTGGCACGACTGCTCACACCCGATGACTTTGGTATTGTGGGCATGATTATGATCATTGTGGCAGTATCAAACATCCTCGCCGATGGCGGTTTTGGAGCAGCGCTGATACAGAAACTAAATCCGAAAGAGGAGGATTTCTCTACAGCATTCATGGTTAATACAACCATGGCATTACTGTTATATATCCTAATCTATCTCTCAGCACCTTTTGTATCACGCTTCTTGGGAATACCGATACTTGTGGATTATTTGCGAGTCCTCGGTTTGGTTATAGTCATAAATGCTATTGGGTTGGTGTCCAAGGTGCTTTTGCGTAGAGCTTTTGCATTTAAACAAATCGCAATATCAAATATTTGTGCCTATATCATTGCTTCCACAGCGGCAATTGTTATGTCCATTAGAGGCTATGGCGCTTGGTCACTCATTGCAATACATATCGTAAATGCAATATTCGCAAATCTCTTTTTCTGTCTTTCTGCGCGCTGGATTCCACGCGTGAAGCCATCATTTAGCTCTCTAAAGCAGATGTTTTCCTATGGTGAGTTTATGTTGGCATCTGATATTTTGGATAACATCTGTTTCCATATCCAGAATACTGTGGTGGGAAAATACTTTTCACCATATGTAGCAGGACAATATGCTCAGGCTAAGAAGATGTCGGAGGTGGTATATATAACCTTTCAGAGTGCTATAAATCAAGTTATGTTCTCTGTATTTTCAGGTCTGCAATGCAATATTGAGGAGTTGCGAGATAAGTTGAGATTAAATATCAAGCTAACAGCATTTATTCTATTCCCGTTACTTACAATACTTATTGTTGTGGCCAAACCATTCATACTATTTTTATTCGGGCCCAATTGGGAAGATTCTGTTTTTTATTTTCAGATGTTGTGTGTAGGCGGTTTCTTCTCGGCACTCCAGTATTTCAACTACAATGCTGTGGCGTCAATAGGAGAGAGTCGAGTGCTATTCTTTGCGGGCATATACAAGAGCATATTTTTAGTAACAGCCGTTGTCATTGGAGCCAATATAAGTATGCTGGGTTTACTTGTAGCAATGGTGATTAGTAGTGCGAACATATACTTTACCAATGTATTTTTGGCGCAAAAATATATAGGCTATAGAGCTATGCAACAGATGTTGGATCTCCTTCCAATAACACTTTGCTCGCTAATATCAGGCGTTGTGATATATATAGTTTACAGTCAATTATCCATTAATTGGGTAATATGTGAAATTCTGTTTGTAATGCTGTATATATTTGTCGCTTATCTTTTTAGACTTGCTGTTTTGAAGGACGCATGGGCTATAATAGCAAGGTTTATACCTAAGAGATTATTGATGAGTAGTAGGAGCTAATTTCAAAAATGTATTTGACTTAGGACGGTATATTATGAGACCAAAGGTGAGTGTTATTATCGCAGTATATGGCGCTGAACGCTATATCGAGCGCTGTGCAGTAAGTCTATTTGAGCAGAGCTTAGATGATATCGAATATATCTTTATCAACGACTGTACGAAGGATCATTCGATAGAGATATTGGAGAGTGTAATTGAGCGATATCCTCATAGAAAGGATCAAATAAAGGTTGTGAATATGCCTGTAAATAGTGGTCAAGCTGCCGTTCGCAGACGAGGCATAGCGCTGGCAACGGGTGAATTTATTATACACTGTGATAGTGATGATTGGGTAGATAGATCTATGTATAGCGATATGTATAATTGTGCCATTGCTAATAATGCAGACATAATTATCTGCGATTGGTCGGTGGTAAGTTCTACTCAGGAAGCCTACTTGACGCAACAAATTCCAGCCACAAAGCAAGGACAAATAAACGGATTGTTGAACGGTGCTGTCGAGGGGTATTTGTGGAATAAGTTGGTCAAATCATCACTATACGCTGCTATAGAATATTATCCTACAAGAAACCTAACAGAGGATCTGGTAATGTGCATTCAATTGTTTTATAACGCAAATAGGGTTAGTCATATAGAGAGAGGATATTATTACTATTTTCAGAATACAGAGTCTATAACGCAAAAGCGAATAGACGAGCATCACACATTGAAGCTTGGCATAGATTTATACGAGAACTTCCTTTTGATAGAGCGATTTCTTAGAGAGAAGAGTGATTATATTGACTTTGAGCATTGCCTTACAATGCGCAAGTATCGTGTGAAACTCGGATTGAGAAATATATGTTTTGCAAAAGGTGGAACCAAACGCTGGCGTAGGATATTACCAGAGTTAAAACCATATGGGATATTAAGGTATAATCTTCCGTTGCGAACAAAGTTTGGGTATATTATAACTCATTTGGGTATATATGGCAGTTATAAGCGAGTGCCAAATAGCAACTTGCTTGCAGAAAGCTTTGCCTCAATAGAATAAAACAGATAAGGATTATGGTAAAAAAGATAATAAATAAGTTATTATACCTCATATCGATACTCTCCAATAGCGGATATATTAAGTATTTGCGCAGAAAAGGTGTGCAAATAGGTGATGGCTGTGTATTTAGGAATAGAAATACTATAAGGGTTGATGTGACAAGACCGAGCCTTGTGACTATAGGCAATAATGTCGATTTCAACATGAATTTTCAACTCCTGACTCACGACTATGCGACAAGTGTATTTATACGAAAGTATAGCGACTTCGTAAATTCATCTGGGCGTGTTACAATAGGCAACAATGTTGTTTTCGGAACAAATGTCACTGTGCTCAAGGGCGTTGAGATTGGGGATAACTGCATTATAGGTGCAGGATCTATAGTCTCAAAAAGCATCCCTGCAAATAGCGTTGCTGTAGGACAACCAGCCAGGGTTGTATGTACGCTTGATGAATTTTATGCTCGTCGTCGTCAGGCGTGTGTCGAAGAGGCTTTTGAATATGCGAATAGCATAGTGGAGCGATATAATCGAGAGCCCCGCTACGAAGAGTTCTACGAGGAGTTTGCGCTCTTTGTGGACAAGGATAATATTCATAAATACCCTAAGTTGCCAATCGCCTCTCAACTTGGAGACGCGTATGAGGACTGGCTTAGTATGCATCAAGCTCCGTTTGCAGACTTTGAGGCGTTTATATCAGAGGCAAAACAACATAAAAACTAACCCATAATGCTCTACATATTAAACATTATACTCTCTTGTTTTTACCTCTCTGTGATAAAGGAGAAAAATGCATTTTTATTTCTAATAAAGGTGCTACCTGTCATTTTATTGTGGGTATTTATTGTAGGAGGTCAGTATGAAATTGGTGCTGACTATGGCAATTACTTAGATTTTTTCAATTATCCACTTGATGACACTCGATTTGAAGTACTGTTTACTGAGATATCTCGATTTGCTTATCGACTTGGCATTGCAGGGCAGGAACAATTCTATGTCTTTGCTCTTATAAATGCAATAGTAATCTTCGTTGCATCACACAAACTCGGTATAAGACATTGGGCCATATTCTACTTTTTGCTAATAACCGTATCCACATTCTTCAATAACCAGATGAATGGTATTCGTCAATGCACGGCTGTAGCACTTGTATATTGGGGTTTTATAGAACTATATTCCTCAAAACTAAAGGGTACGGCTCTCATAGCATTAGCAGGAGGTTTCCATTTCTCAGCTTTGGTAAATATTTGCTTTGTATTTTTAAAAAAGGTCACTAAGATATTAACAAAATATCCAGCAATTCTACTAATATCCCTATGTTCAATATCTTTGCTTCCTTCCGATGAGTATATCAACGAATACTTGATAGAGTTGTTACCTGAGCAATTTAGGGAAGATACTCACTATGAGAACATGTATGCTGATGATGAAGATACCAATGCTTCAACAAGTGTCGTCTATAAATTATCCAAGTTGTTACTCTTGCCGTTGTATCTATACTCTTTGCGCCTACTTAAAAATGGTAGTTTATCCGAGAAGGAGAATCTCTTCTTCAGGTTTGGCATACTCTCCTACTCGTTAAGGTGTGCGTTGTTGATAAACAACTTGATAGGTCGTTTTTCATACTATTTCTGGATTCCATCGATTTTGCCGCTATACTATTTATGTGTCAATATGCATAACAAGAAGCGGTATGTGGAGTTAGCCTTTGTTCTGATCTACGCCTCGGCAATATACTTCATAAAGGTCTTTATGGGTACTGCTGAGTATAGGTCATCGTTTATATATTTCCAATAAAAGTGGAGGGACTTCGAATGTTAATATCTGTAATTGTTCCGGTATATAATGTTGAAAAATACCTTGTTAAATGTGTTGAGAGCATATTGCATCAGACATACAAGGATGTGGAGGTGATATTGGTTGATGATGGCTCTAAAGATAGTTCGCCGGCAATATGTGATGCTCTCGCACAGCAAGATAGCAGGGTAAAGGTCATTCATAAGGTCAACGGCGGCTTATCGGATGCCCGTAATACTGGAACAGCGATGGCTACGGGTGACTATCTGTTATATATAGATAGCGATGATTTTTGGGCAAATATCAATGACTTAGAGATTCTTGTGGAGGAGGCTAAACAGACTCCCGAATGTGATTTTATAGGGTTTAATTGCTCCTATTATTATGAAGTAGAGGATAGGGTTATTCCTTGGATTAAATATAATGAGAAGCTTACTCATGTTATAGCACCAGCAAAGTGTGTTGATTATCTGTTAGCTTCAGGAACATTTCCTGTAAGTGCTTGTATGAAGTTCATAAAGAGAGAGTGCATACAAGGCAAGTTAGAGTTTATAAAGGGGACATATTGCGAGGATATACCATGGTTTATAGAGTTGCTAAAGCTGTCGAAGAGTTGCAGATTTGTCAATCTATATATGTACATGTATAGAAAGGGGCACTCTGCATCTATAAGCTCGTCATATTCACCACGAGTATATTCAGATCTTTTTGCCCACTTAGAGAGAGGTGTCGAATATTGCAAAGATAGTGAGATATCTGCGGAGTTTAGAGATGCTATTCTATCACTTTGGGCATACGAACTCTCTATACTTAGGGCTATGACAGGTTACATGGATAGAGCGCAAAAGTTAATAGAACGCAAGAAGTTACATAGCTATAATTGGCTTTTGGATTATCAGCAACATCCCAAGGTTAAGATAGTCGCTAACATCCAAAGATTTCTCGGTGTTAGATTGACTGATGCTTTGTTGTATAGATATATTAAGACAAGGCTTGTGTAGATGTTATAAATAGAGAGCAATATGAAGATTCTACAGGTTATAACTCGCTCGGAGTTGGGCGGGGCGCAGACGGTGGTTGTGCAGTTGGCAAATAGGCTATCTGACAAGCACGATGTTGTGCTTGTGGCTGGCGAGGGTGATGGCAAGATGTGGGAGATGGTGAGTCCGCGTGTTACCTGTGTCCGTAGTCATTATTTGCAGAGGGCGCTATCCCCTGTGAAGGATATTAGAGCAGCATTGGAGCTTAGGCGCATATATCGCAAGTATCGACCTGATGTTGTGCATCTTCACTCCTCAAAGGCGGGTACACTTGGCAGATTGGTGTTCCCAACAAAAAAGGTGGTCTATACCGTACATGGCTTTGACTCTATACGCCTGGCATTTCGTAAGTTTATGCCCGTGGAGCGCATCCTACAGCGCGCATGCAGCGCAATAGTGGCTGTTAGCAACTATGACGAAAAGAATCTTCACAACGAGGGCATAATCCACAATGTATCAACGATATATAATGGAATTACAACACCTGATAGTAATAGTGTTGAGAGGCTAAATATTGCAAATAGCTATAAGAAGATAGTACTCTCCATTGCTCGCGTTAATCCTCCTAAGGAACCGAAAATCTTTATAGAGACAGCTCGCTTACTACCGCAGTACGGCTTTATATGGATAGGCAATCAGGAGTCGGTGGAGCATCTGGGAGATATACCAGCCAACTGCCACTTTTTGGGTAATATAGTTAATGCGGGAGCCTATTGCGCTCAGGCTGACCTCTTTATGTTACCCTCAAACTACGAGGGTCTGCCTATGGTAATTATCGAGGCTATGAGTTGTGGAGTACCTGTTGTAGCCTCGGATGTAGGCGGTGTGAGCGAGATTGTCCGTAACGATATAAATGGCTACACCCTGCCAAACAGAGCCGAATTATTTGCCGAAAAGATTGAGACGATACTTTCAAATGAGAACCTCTATGCGAGGATGTCTAAAAATGCTTTGGAGATATTCGAGAGGAAGCTTACAATAGATAAAATGGTGGAGGGGTATATGGCGGTATATCGCTCTCTTAATGATTAAATACAACGGTGCATAAGACGCTGTAATAGAGATAGATGAAGAAACAGTTGGTGGCCCTTGTCAGGGCGAGCATTAGTGGTAGTCCAATAACGCTTAGTGGAGCGATCGATTGGCAGGCAATATACACCCTTGCAGCCGAGCAGGGGGTGCTGGCTATGACGCTTGATGCTGTG
>JAZRRF010000062.1:0-25707 GCA_045650465.1 Alistipes sp. | reverse complement strand
TGAAAAGTAAGGTGCGCTTCGCGCGAGATTTATGAATACGCATCGCAGATACCACACTTATCACCTTTCAGTTTTCAGTTCGTTTGTAGTGCGGGTATTATTTTTAATACCTGCGAGAAAATAAAGGGGCAGAAGGGGATTTTCTAATTACTAATTACTAATTACTAATTTCCTCTTTAGGCCCCTTTCCTCCTTAACCACCCTTAAAAACCCTTAAAAACCCTTAAAAACCCTTAATCACCCTTAAATACCCTCTACCGCCCCTTTGTGTTTTTTAATTTTGTTTGCGAAAAATTTGTTTTTTCGAGAAAAAAAACTTAATTTTGTTAGTTGATAACGCCCTAAGGGTGTTTTGATGATTGATTACCTAAAAACTAACTAAATAAACTTTGTGAAACTATGGCAAAGATCCTTAAAATTCGCGATCTAACTTTGCGTGATGGACAGCAGTCATCATTCGCAACTCGTATGACCCAGCAGCAGGTTGACCGCTGCCTTCCTTACTACAAGGATGCTGGCTTCTACGCTATGGAGGTATGGGGCGGTGCAGTGCCTGACTCTGTGATGCGTTACCTTAATGAGAACCCTTGGACTCGCCTTGAGACTATTAAGAAGGCAGTTGGTGATGTATCTAAGCTAACAGCTCTATCGCGTGGTCGTAACCTCTTTGGTTATGCGCCATATACCGATGAGATTATCGATGGTTTCTCTCGTAATGCTATTGAGAGTGGCTTGGGCATTATGCGTATCTTCGATGCGTTGAACGATGTAGATAATGTTAAGTCAACAATTAAGTATATTAAGCAGTATGGCGGTATCGCTGACTGTGCAGTTTGTTATACTGTAGATCCTAAGTACAACGACGGCGAGGAGCATGAGAAGGTATTTACTGATGAGTACTTCCTTGATAAAGCACGCCAGATGGCAGAGCTCGGTGCTGATATGATCACCATCAAGGATATGTCTGGTCTTATTCCACCAGCACGCGTGGCAGGTCTTATTAAGCTTCTAAAGAAGGAGCTTGGTGTTGTTGTTGACTTCCACACACACTGTACTCCAGGTTATGGTCTTGGATCTGTATATGCAGCTATCGTAGCGGGTGTAGATATCGTAGATACAAACTGCTGGTGGTTTGGTGGTGGTACAGGTGCTCCTGCTGTTGAGCTTGTTTACCTCTTCTGTAAGAAGTTGGGCATCGAGCTTGGTGCAAACATGGAGGCTGTAGCTAAGATTAACGAGCAGTTGAAGGATATCCGCAAGGAGCTTGAGATCTCTGTATTTGGTGCTGAAAAGCCACTTCCAAAGCCATTCAACCCACTCACTGATGAGACTCCTGCTGAGGTAGATGCTTTGCTTGACCGCTGCGTTAAGGCGGCTCAGGAGGAGAATTGGGATGAGTTGTTGGAGGCATCACAGGCTATCGAGGCATACTTCGGTTTCCCTGCACCTAATAAGCTTGTTCAGGATGCTGAGATTCCTGGTGGTATGTATTCAAACATGGTGGCACAGCTTAAGCAGCTTGGTGCTGAGGATATCCTCCCACGCGCTATGGAGCTTATCCCACCAGTGCGTCTTGCAGCAGGTCTTCCACCTCTCGTAACTCCTACATCACAGATCGTAGGTGCTCAGGCGGTAAACTGTGCTATGGACGAGAAGGCAGGTCGTGCTATGTACACTAATAAGTCTGCTCAGTTCGTAGGTCTTGTGAAGGGCGATTATGGCCGTACACCAGTCAAGATTGATGAGGACTTCCGTGAGAAGATTTGTGGCTTCAGAGAGGAGCGTCCATACGATACATCTAAGTATCAGAAGCAGCCTAACCCAGCATTGGAGAAGGCTGGTGGTGTGCTTCTTGCTGAGAACGAGAAGGAGGAGCTACTTCTTGAGTTGTTCCCACTCGTAGCTAAGGCATACCTTACAGGTGTTAAGGAGGCTGCATACGCTGAGAAGGTTGCTGCAGATCCATCACTTAAGAAGGAGGAGAAGGTTGAGCTTCAGCCTATCACAGGCGATACTATCGTTGCTCCACTTCCAGGTCGTGTTATCGAGCTTAAGGTTAAGGTGGGTGATACCGTAGCTGTAGGTCAGGAGGTTGCTATCCTTGAGGCTATGAAGATGGAGAACTCTATCACTTCAGACTTCGCTGGTAAGGTTAAGCAGATTATCGTTAAGGAGGGTGACACTGTACAGGCTGAGGGTGTTATCATCGAGATTGAGAGCGCTAAGGCTGGTGCAGCAGCAGGTGGCAAGCGTCCTGTAACAGGTAAGACCGTATGTGCTCCACTTCCAGGTCGTGTTATCGAGCTAAAGGTTAAGGTGGGCGATAAGGTGAACGCTGGCGATGAGGTTATGATCCTCGAGGCTATGAAGATGGAGAACTCTATCACTTCAGACTACTCTGGTTTCGTACGTCAGATTCTTGTGGCTGAGGGCGACACTGTAGCTGCTGAAGCTATCCTTATTGAGATTGCTGACTCTATGGAGGATGATGGCGCTGAGGTTGCTGAGCGTAAGGTTACTGCAGCAGATGGTAACACTGTTAATGCTCCACTTCCAGGTCGCGTTATCGAGATTAAGGTTAAGGCTGGTGATAAGGTTGCTGTAGGTCAGGAGGTTATGATTCTTGAGGCTATGAAGATGGAGAACTCTATCTCTTCAGACTATGCTGGTGAGGTTCTTGGTCTTCTTGTAGCTGAGGGTGATACCGTGCAGGCTGATCAGCCACTACTTGTAATCAAGTAAATTTCTTGTGATAAGGGGTCGATTGCGGCCCCTAACTAAAAAGGCGACAATGGGACGTACGTTCAAGTACTACCCATCGTCGCCTTTTTCGCCGAGTGTAGCACTCGGCGCCCTTCTGACAAGAAATTTCTTGTGATAAGGCAGACATCTACTTCCGCTAACGAATTATCTCGCCAATGGGCAGTACGCTCAAGTACAGCCCATCGTCTCGAAATTCGCCGAGCGTTGTATCTGCAGCCTTCTGACAAGAAATCTGGGTCTCACGCGGTAAGGTTAGTGTGTGTTTCGCTCCTGCGGAGCGACAGCTAAAGTTGTTGGCTTCTATGAGTTTCTATATGTTTCTATGGGTTACTATGTGATTTATATATTAACTTATAGAAACCTATATTACCCCATATTAACCCATTCCTAAAAAGGCATAGCCTTTTAACATTTCGCTGCCGTCTCTGTGTTCCTTCGTCTCTTTCGTCTTAAAATACTCTGCGCGAAGCGCACCTTACTTTTCAGTTTTCAGTTCTCGGTTTTGCCTCCGTTCGGGGTTAAAATTTTACCACTCGGCAATATATTTGAGTTATTTATTAAAATTATTTAAGATTATTCTCTATTATTAAATAAATGTATTATCTTTGCAATGTGATATTGTGTCCTTGTATCTAAACTACAGATGATTAGAGGATAAAATATCAAACTTTAGGATGAAAAATCTATAATTGTAAAAGAATATGAGTAATGTGAATTTAACCCCTGACTACCTATTTGAGGTGAGTTGGGAGGTGTGCAACAAGGTAGGTGGTATCCATACCGTTATCGCCTCTAAGGCTCCTACCGTGAAGCGCATGTTGGGTGATAACTACATCACCATTGGCCCAGACTTTTCGTTTGACGCCGCAAACCCTGAGTTCAACGAGGATAACACCCTTATGGCTGCATGGCGAGAGGAGCTTTATAGCAAGGGTGTGCGCGTAAGAATTGGTCGTTGGAATATCGAGAGTAGCCCTATAGCTATCCTTATCGACTTTAAGTCGTTCATCCGTGAGAAGGATAATATTCTTAAGCAGCTTTGGGATTCATACAATGTCGATTCTCTATCGGGTCAGTGGGACTATATTGAGCCTGTGTTGTTTGGTCACGCTGCAGGTGTTGTTATCGCATCGTTCGTTGAGCACTTCGGCGCTCAGACAAAGAAGGTCGTAGCTCACCTACACGAGTGGATGGCAGCTGCAGCATCGCTCTATCTTCGTGACAATGCTCCTTATGTTGCAACAGTATTCTCTACTCATGCAACAGTGATGGGTCGTTGCATCGCTGGCAACCGCCTACCTCTTTACAACGACCTTCATAAGTTCAATGCTGATGAGCTTGCTCGTCAGTTCAATGTTATGGCTAAGCACTCATTGGAGAAGTCGGCTGCAACATACGCTGATGCATTCCTTACAGTTAGCGATATCACTGCTAATGAGTGTAAGTACTTGCTCGGTCGCGAGGTTACACGCGTAACACCTAACGGCTTTGAGAATGACTTTGTGCCTGAGGCTAAGGAACTTGCTAAGAAGCGCGAGGAGGCTCGTAAGAAGCTTCTTGAGGTAGCTACAGCTACTTGGGACTACAATTTCCAGGCAGATACGCTTATCGTTGGTACAAGCGGTCGTTATGAGTATCGTAATAAGGGTATTGATGTGTTCCTTGAGTCGCTTAAGCAGTTGGCTGCAAGCAATCCTAAGCGTGATGTTTTGGCTATTGTGGCTGTTCCAGCTGCAAACATGGGTGCGCGTCAGGACTTGGCTAAGCACCTTGAGAATAAGGATAATGCTATAGATCCAGCACAGAAGCGTTACCTTAGCCATCAGCTTGAGGCAGAGGCTTGGGATCAGGTGTCTCAGAGCGTTGAGGGTAGCATTCTTTCGACAACAGCCTCACGCGTTAAGGTGCTCTTCATCCCTACTTACCTTAATGGCAAGGATGGTATCTTCAATATGCCATACTACGATCTATTGGCAGGTATGGATCTCACTGTATTTGCATCGTACTACGAGCCATGGGGTTACACTCCACTTGAGTCTGTAGCGTTTGGTGTGCCAACAGTGACTACAACATTGGCTGGTTTCGGTATGTGGGTTGCTAAGCAGTCTAACCACAATGGTGTAGATATTGTGCGTCGTGATGATTACAATGAGCGCGAGGTGGTATTGCAGATTACAGATGTAATCCACAAGTATATGGATATGGATGCTGAGGCTATGGCTGAGGCACGCGAGTCAGCACAAGAGATTGCTGCAACAGCACTTTGGAAGAGACTATTTAATGAGTATAAGCGTGCTTATGAGGAGGCTCTTGACAACTCTGTAAGCCGTACCAACCGTGTGCTTTTCGATGGTGGTAATCGTGGTGAGCAGATTAACTTCGTGCGTCAGCAGCTTGTATCTAACCGCCCATCATGGCACCGTCTTATGGTTGAGAAGCGTATCCCAGAGCGTTTGAAGCCACTTGAGGAGCTATCACGCAACTTGTGGTGGTGCTGGACAGTGGCTGCGCGCGACTTGTTCGAGTCTGTAGATGAGGCTCTTTGGGTTGCTGTAGATCGTAATCCTATCGTTTTGCTCGATAAGCTATCATCTGCACGCTGCGAGGAGCTTTGCAACGATGCTGAGTTCCTAAAGCGTATGGATGCTGTATATAAGGAGTTCACTGAGTATATGAGCGAGAAGCCATCTTCGGAGCATGCTAAGGTTGCTTACTTCTCTATGGAGTATGGTTTGCACTCAACACTTAAGATCTACTCAGGTGGTCTTGGTATCTTGGCTGGTGACTACCTCAAGGAGGCGTCTGACCGTAATGTAGGTATGGTTGCAGTGGGTCTTTTGTACCGCTACGGCTACTTCACACAGCGTCTTTCGGCTCAGGGTGCTCAGGAGGCTACATACGAGGCTCAGAACTTCTTCAAGCTCCCTATCTCGCCTGTGCGTGATGAGTTCGGTAACTGGATTACCACACAGGTGGCTCTTCCAGGTCGTACCCTCTCGGCTCGTGTATGGAGATGTGCAGTAGGTCGTACAGACCTCTACTTGCTTGATGCTGACTATGAGGCTAACCTCGAGGAGGATCGTCAGATTACCTATTATCTATATGGTGGCGACTGGGAGAACCGTCTAAAGCAGGAGATGTTGCTCGGTATTGGTGGTATCCGTGCTCTTGTAAAGATGGGTATCAAGCAGGAGGTATATCACTGCAACGAGGGTCATGCTGCATTTATTGGTCTTGAGCGTATTCGCAACCTCATCTCTAAGAAGCACTTGTCGTTCTCTGAGGCTATGGAGGTTATCCGTTCATCATCGCTCTTTACAACACATACTCCAGTACCTGCAGGTCACGATGCCTTCCCAGAGTATATGATTCGTCAGTATATGTCTCACTATCCTGATGTATTGGGTATCACTTGGGATCAGTTCATCAACCTCGGTAAGACAAATCCTAACGACCCTAACGAGAAGTTCTCGATGTCGGTACTTGCATGTAACCTTTCACAGGAGGTTAACGGCGTATCATGGCTCCATGGCGAGGTATCTAAGGATATCTTGGGTAACATGTGGCCAGGCTACTTCAAGAATGAGTTGCACATTGGCTATGTAACCAATGGTGTTCACTTCCCAACTTGGGTAGCATCGAACCTTCGCCGTTTGTATGCTAAGTACTTCGGTCATGCCTTCGAGGGTCATACATATAACATTCCTGAGTGGCAGAATGTTCATAAGATTGACGATAAGGAGCTTTGGGGGGAGCGTATGGCTCTTAAGAACCGCCTTATCAAGACTATCCGTAAGCGCTTTAGCGACCCTACACAGGTGCGCCTACAGTCACCACGCCAGATGGTTCAGGTGGTTGAGAGCATCAAGCCAGAGGTGCTTACTATCGGTTTCGCACGCCGCTTCGCTACATACAAGCGCGCACACTTGCTCTTTACTAACCTCGAGCGTTTGTCAGCGTTGGTAAACAACAAGGAGCGTCCTGTGCAGTTCATCTTCGCTGGTAAGGCTCACCCTAACGATAAGCCAGGTCAGGATCTTATCAAGCGTATCGTTGAGGTATCAGCAATGCCAGAGTTCGTAGGTAAGATTGTCTTTTTGCAGAACTACGATATGGAGCTTGCACGCCGCATGGTTCAGGGTGTTGATGTATGGTTGAATACTCCTACCCGTCCATTGGAGGCATCAGGTACATCAGGCGAGAAGTGTGTGATGAACGGTGTTATGCAGTTCTCAGTGCTCGACGGCTGGTGGGTTGAGGGCTATAAGGAGGGTGCAGGTTGGATGTTGCCTATGGAGCGTACATTCGCCGACCAGCGCTTCCAGGATGAGCTCGATGCCGAGATGATCTACAACACTATCGAGGAGCAGATTGTACCATTGTACTACGACCGCGCTGAGGATGGTGTGCCACATAACTGGGTTCACGCAGTGAAGAAGTGCGTTGCAGACATCGCGTCTAACTTCACAATGAACCGTCAGCTTATCGACTACGAGGAGCGTTTCTATAATAAGCTTGCTGCTCGCAAGAGACTCATTGTCGATAACAACTATATCATGGCTCGCCAGATTGCAGCATGGAAGCGTAAGGTTTCGGCTGCATGGGACAATATCGCAATCCTCGATGTTAAGCGTGCTGAGATTGACTCTGAGGCAATGTTCGTAGGTAAGAAGTACCACTTCGAGCTTACCCTTGACCTTGCGGGTCTTGCTAAGGAGGATATCGGTGCTGAGTTGGTTGTAGCTACTCAGATCGAGGCAGGTCAGGCAGCAAATGTTGTTGAGACACGCCGCCTAAATATGGTAGCTTCGGAGGGTAACACCGTAACTCTTGCATTGGACTACGAGCCAGAGCATACAGGTATCTTCGATGTCGCATTGCGTATCTTCCCATCTAACGATAGCCTTGAACATCGTATGGACTTCGCTTTGGTTAAGTGGGCGTAATGTAGCATATATGTTCATAAATAATCCAGATAGCGCTTAATTTATCGCTATCTGGATTATTTTGTTTTGTTTTTTCGTTGTTATATCCAAAAATAAGTATAACTTTGTAAAAATAAACAGTTTAAATATATGGAGAATAGAAAACGAACTATTATCGACTTGTTCGAAGAGTCGGTATCAAAATATGGAGCTAAGGAGTTTTTGCTCGAGAAGCACAACGGTAAGTTCGAGCCTACTTCATACGGCGTAGCACGCGATGAGGCTTTGCGCACAGGAGCTGGTCTTACTGCTTTAGGCATCGAGCGTGGTGACCGTGTTGCTATCCTCGCTGAGGGTTGTAACAACTGGATTATCTCGGAGCTTGGCCTTTTGTATGCTGGTGCTATCAGCGTGCCATTGTCTATTAAGTTGGAGGAGGCCAACGACCTTATGTTCCGCCTTAAGCACTCAGACTCTAAGCTTATCTTCGTGTCTAACCACCAGCTTAGAAAGGTGCGCAGCATCGTTAACGAGCTGCCAGACCTTAAGCATGTCGTTGTTTGGGGTGATGTTAAGGATGGTCTGCAGGAGGGTGAGATTTCGCTCGAGAGCCTCAAGGCTATGGGTGATGAGTACCTTAAGAGCAACGAAGAGAGCTTCCGCGCTATCGGTGCATCGTTGAAGAATGACGATATAGCAACTATCACCTATACTTCAGGTACCACAGCTGACCCTAAGGGTGTTGTGCTTACACACCGCAACTATACAGCAAATGTTGAGCAGTCGCTCACTGTGGTAAACATCCCTTCATCATGGCGTACGCTTATCATCCTTCCTTTGGATCACTGCTTCGCGCATGTTGTTGGTTTCTATATCATGATTGCTTGCGGTGCTTCGGTGGCTACTACCGAGGTGGGTCGCACACCTATGGAGACCTTGAAGAATATCCCACTAAATATCAAGGAGGTGCGTCCACACTTCTTGCTCTCCGTGCCTGCACTTGCTAAGAACTTCCGTAAGAGCATCGAGACAAATATCCGCAAGAAGGGTAAGACTACAGAGCGCCTTTTCAACCTTGCACTCAAGACCTCGTATGCATATCAGGCCGATGGCTATAATAAGGGTCGTGGCTGGCGATGTTTGTTGAAGCCTGCTGTTATGCTCTTCGATAAGGTGTTGTACTCTAAGGTGCGCGAGGGCTTCGGTGGCGAGTTGCAGTTCTTCATCGGTGGTGGTGCGCTCCTCGATAGCGAGCTTCAGCGTTTCTTCTACGCTGTGGGTATGCCTATGTTCCAGGGTTATGGTCTTTCGGAGGCTACGCCTGTAATCTCTACAAATGCGCCAACTAAGCGTAACCACCGCTTCGGCTCATCGGGTCGCCTTGTGCAGCCTCTCGAGATTAAGATTATGGATAGCGAGGGTAAGGAGTTGCCTGTAGGCGAGAAGGGCGAGATCGTTATCAAGGGCGAGAATGTCATGGCGGGCTACTGGAAGAACCCAGACTCTACAGCTGACACAGTGCGTGATGGCTGGCTCTATACCGGCGATATGGGATATATGGGTAAGGATAACTTCCTCTATGTATTGGGTCGATTTAAGAGCCTTCTTATCTCCTCCGATGGCGAGAAGTATAGCCCAGAGGGTATGGAGGAGGCTATGGTGGATAAGTCGCCACTCATCGACCAGATTATGATCTACAACAACCAGAACCCTTATACCATCGCTCTTGTTGTAGCATCTAAGGAGGGCCTTAACCGTAAGCTCGATGAGCTTGGCCTTACAGGTGATGCACGCTACAGCGAGGCAGCCAAGCTTCTCGGTGCTGAGATTGCTAAGTACCGTAATGGTGGTGTCTATGGCGAGGAGTTCCCAGACCGTTGGGTACCTGCCGTTATAACCTTCGCCGATGAGGCCTTCACCGAGCAGAACGGTCTTGTAAATAGCACCATGAAGGTTGTCCGCAACAAGGTTGAGAAGCACTTTGCCGCAAATATCGAGTATGCCTATACCGCAGAGGGTAAGGTGTTGGAGAATGAGCGTAATATTGCATCTTTGCGTAAACTCCTCGGATAATTTTCGATTATAAGGGCGCATCTGTGACCTATCCTAAAAGTAAGACCCCACGGGCTGTACTTCGTGTACTATCCCGTGGGGATCTTCATTTACGATAGGCCCCATCTGCAACCCTTCTAATCAAAAATTCGGTCGTGCGGGGGGCGGTAGGTTGGTGCTAGTTTCGCTCAGGCGAGCGAACAGCTAAAGCTGTGTGTTTCTATAAGTTCTTATGAGTCTCTATGGTTTACTATGTATTTATATTTTAACTCATAGCAACCTATCTTAACCCATATTAACACATCCCTAAAAAGGCAGAGCATTTTAACTATTACTAATTACTCTCTACTAATTACTAATTGTATTTTTGCCCCTTCTGACAACAAATTCGCTCGTGCTGCTGATTAGCCGTCATACTTTTTTGACCTATCCTAAACAAAATATCGTGGGCTGTACTTCGTGTACTATCCTACGATATTTTTTATTACGATAGAACAAATCTGCTCCTCTAAAATCTTCTTGTGATAATCTCTAAATACAGTGAGTACAAAGACCCCAACAAAGAGTTCGCGTGACAGCAAATTTCTTGTCAGAAGTGGTTAGGCATGACCTCGACATGAAATTAGGCTGGGTAGCGTGATACCTTTTAGCGTTAGAGTGGTGTAGCAGTGGCGCTGACATGAAAAAGCCCTGGATGGATAGTACTTGGCGTACATTCCATTCAGGGCTTATGTATTGTGTGGAGTTGGGACTGTAAAAGGGTATGGACCGAGAGTGGATTTTGTGTTAGAAGGCTGCAGATACAACGCTCGGCAAAAAGAAATGCGGATGGGCTGTACTTGTGCGTACTGCTCATTCGCATTTCTTTTGTTAGCGGCAGTAGATGTCTGCCTTATCACGCAAAATCGTTACTCCCACTCAATCGTTGCTGGTGGCTTCGACGAAATATCATAGACTACGCGGTTGACGCCGCGGACTTTATTGATAATCTCGTTTGATAGGCGAGCGAGGATCTCGTATGGGATGTGTACCCAGTCGGCAGTCATACCGTCTGTTGACTGCACAGCGCGCAATGCCACGCAGCGCTCATAGGTGCGCTCATCGCCCATAACGCCAACACTCTGTACAGGCAACAAGATAGCGCCTGCCTGCCAGATCTTATCGTACCAGCCTGTCTCGCGCAAGATGTCGAGGTAGATCTTATCCACATTCTGCAAAATCTCAACCTTCTCGCGAGTAATCTCGCCAAGGATACGGATTGCCAAGCCTGGGCCTGGGAATGGGTGGCGGTTGATAAGGTTCTCGCTCATGCCCATGCTGCGGCCTACGCGGCGTACCTCATCCTTGAAGAGAAGGCGCAAAGGCTCAACAATCTTAAGACCCATCTTCTCTGGAAGACCACCTACATTATGGTGTGACTTGATGACTACAGCGGTGCCGTTAACCTGTGCTGACTCAACAACATCTGGGTAGATAGTACCCTGACCGAGCCACTTCACGCCCTGTAACTTCTGAGCCTCCTCATCGAAGACCTCAACGAAGTCGCGACCGATAATCTTGCGCTTAGCCTCAGGGTCGGTAACACCTGCCAAGTCGCCAAGGAACTTCTCCGAAGCATCAACACCCTTAACATTAAGACCCATGCCACGATAAGACTCCAATACTTCGCTAAACTCGTTCTTACGCAAAAGACCTGAGTCAACAAAGATACAGTACAAATTCTCACCGATAGCCTTGTGTAGCAACATTGCAGCAACAGATGAGTCAACACCGCCCGACAAGCCAAGTACAACCTTATCATCGCCAAGCTTCTCCTTAAGCTCCTTAACGGTGCTCTCTACGAAGCCTGCTGGTGTCCAGTCACCTGCACAACCGCAGATGCCCTTAACAAAGTTTTCAATCATCTTGAAGCCCTCCTCAGAGTGGTAAACCTCTGGGTGGAACTGAATACCCCAGGTCTGCTCGCCAGCGATGCGGTATGCGGCTACTGCAACATCTTCGGTAGAGGCGATAATCTCATAACCCTCAGGGATTGTGGTGATAGTATCGCCGTGCGACATCCACACCTGTGACTCAGCCGATAGACCCTGCATAAGGGCATCCTCAGCCTTAACAACATGCATGCGTGCGCGACCATACTCTCTACTTGGTGATGCCTCGACCTTGCCACCGAAGAAGTGGGCGAGATACTGCGCGCCGTAGCACACTCCCAACAATGGGAGCTTACCCTTTATCGCCTCAAGGTTGAAGCGTGGAGCACCCTCCTCGCGCACTGAGCGTGGCGAGCCTGAGAGGATAACACCGCGCACCGACTCATCGAGAGCTGGCGGGTTGTTGAATGGGTGAATCTCACAATATACCTGCATCTCACGAATGCGTCGCGCGATAAGCTGGGTGTACTGCGAGCCAAAATCAATAATAAGTATCTTCTCCATATATATTCTTAGAAGTGAAAACTGAAAACTGAAAACTGAAAAGTAGGGTGTGCTTCGCACGAGTTTAATAAATATGCGTCGCAGACACCATACCTTTCACTTTTCACCTTTCACCTTTCAGTTTGTGTTATTCGCCACGCGAGTAGTTAGGGGTCTCGCTTGTGATAGTAATATCGTGTGGGTGGTTCTCGGTAACACCGCTCGATGTGATGCGGATGAAACGAGCCTGCTGCAAGGTCTCGATATCCTTAGCACCGCAGTAACCCATACCTGCACGAATACCACCAACCAACTGATATACAGTCTCCGAAAGCTTACCCTTGAATGGTACACGACCAACGATACCCTCTGGTACAAGCTTCATAATGTTGCCCTCAGAGCCCTTCTGGAAGTAACGATCCGCCGAGCCAGCCTTCATCGCGTCGATAGAGCCCATACCGCGGTATGCCTTGAACTTACGACCGTTGTAGATGATAGTCTCGCCTGGAGACTCCTCAGTACCTGCAAACATAGAACCAACCATCACGCAGTTACCACCTGCAGCCAACGCCTTAACGATATCACCAGAGTAGCGAAGACCACCATCAGCGATGATAGGTACGCCTGCCTTCTTAGCCTCTGTAGATGCATCGTAGATAGCCGAAAGCTGTGGAACGCCAACACCTGCAATGATACGGGTAGTACAGATAGAGCCTGGACCGATACCGACCTTGATACCGTCAGCACCATTCTCGATAAGGTATTTTGCAGCCTCGGCAGTAGCGATGTTACCCACTACAACATCGAGGTTAGGGTATGTAGCCTTAATCTTACGAAGAAGGTCAACAACGCCCTTAGTGTGACCGTGTGCTGAGTCCAAAACTACAGCATCTACCTCCTCAGCAACGAGTGCTGCAACACGATCCATAGCGTCTGGGGTGATACCGATACCAGCAGCCACGCGAAGACGACCCTTAGCATCCTTACATGCCATTGGGTTATCCTTGAGCTTGGTGATGTCACGGTAGGTGATAAGACCTATGAGTTTGCCGTTGTTGTCCACAACAGGTAGCTTCTCAATCTTATTTGCAAGCAACACCTCAGCGGCTGACTTAAGGTCAGTCTCATGTGTTGTTACGATGTTATCCTTGGTCATCACCTCCTCAATCTTACGCTCCATATCGCTCTGGAAGCGTAGATCACGGTTGGTGACGATACCAATAAGGTAACCCTCTGCATCTACTACAGGGATACCACCAATCTTATTCTCCTGCATAAGCTGAAGAGCGTCGCCTACGGTGTTATCCTTAAGAATTGTCACAGGGTCGTATATCATACCACTCTCGGCGCGCTTAACACGACGCACATGAGCTGCCTGTGCTGCGATGGACATGTTCTTATGTACAACGCCGATACCACCCTCGCGTGCCAAAGCAATGGCAAGGTTAGCTTCAGTTACGGTGTCCATAGCGGCAGACACAATAGGTATGTTCAAAGTGATATTGCGAGAGAAACGACCCACTGTCGATACCTCGCGAGGTAGAACCTCAGAATAGGCTGGTACGAGCAACACATCATCGAATGTGAGACCTGTTGGCAGTACCCTTTCATTGATAAAAGACATAGCTATCAGGTTTTATTGTGACCCTGCTTAGGTGGTTCTCACCGCCACAGAGATTCGTTTTTTATGTTGCGCACAAAAATACACAAAAAATCTGATATTTACAACCCCTGAGGTCAAAATATTATATTAAAACTGAAAACTGAAAACTGAAAAGTGAAAAGTGTGGTGTCTGCGACGCGTGTTTATAAAGTGAAAAGTGAAAACTGAAAAGTAAGGTGTCTGCGACGCGTATTTATAAATTTTATGCGAAGCATTCCTTACCTTTCAGTTTTCAGTTTTCACTTTTCAGTTTACTTGAACTTCGGTGTGATGCCGATAAATATCTCAAAGTTGATGCCCGGCATAGGGCGCGAAAGCACCGAGAGATACTCCTCATTAAAGAGATTGTTCACAGCGCCCTTAAGCGAGAGGTCTGCCCATTTGAGTGATACAGTGCGCTCCAGCGATATATTGCTCATAAAGTATGGTGGGAGCTTGCCTGTAAGGCTTAAGTCGTTGGAACTCATAGTAAAACGTTCGGAGTAGTAGCACCACTTATAGAGAAAGTTCCATCTGCGCCATGAGAGACGGCCAGTAACAGTTGATGAGTACTCTGGAACATAGGGCAACTGCTTGCCCACAGACCTATCTGCTGGTGTGCGTGGCTCGCCCTCATTGATTGAGGGTGTCCACGAGAATGTGGCATTTGCACCCATCTGCCACTCGCGCCCAAGGGCTACATCGATGTTGCCCTTAAGCTCGATGCCGTAGGCGTGTACATCCTTGATATTTTCAGGCGAGAAGAAGCCTTTAGTTGTTGGTAGCCAGATAATCCAATCCTTAATAAAGGATTCAAACCATGTTGCAGAGCCACTCAGCGAGTATGCACCCTGCTTGCCTATGGCAAACGATACTCCGCTATCGTAGGTCCAGCCACTCTCGCTACGAAGATTGGGATTACCACCTGGTAGGAAATAGAGATCATTAAGCGAAGGGAAACGGTAGTTGCGCGATATGGATGCCTTGGCGATTATGTTGCCCTTTTTTGAGAGCAGACCATCCACGAAGAGCGCAGGAATAAGTGGTGTCCACTTCGTGCCATACATATCTTCGCGTAGTACTATGGATGCTCCACATCTATCTGAGGGACGCCACTTTGCCGATACCGAGCCAGAGAGCTCTGGGCGAGCCTTGATATAGCCAACAATACCCTTGTTGCCATCCTGAAGAACAACGTTCTTATCGCGACTTTCGACAAGGTGCTGATGTAGGGTTATATTCGATGTGAAGAGCCACTTTTCGCCAATATAGTATTCGCCATCGAGCTGTCCGTAAATGGTGTTGATACGGCTGCGCGAGCGTGTCATATGCGCCATTACGCCATTGCCCAAGTCACGCTTATAGTCGTAGGCCATCCATGTGTAGATATATCCCGTCTTTGTGCCGAGTTTCCAGCTATCGCGAAGATGGTCCCACGACACTACACCTCTAAAGGTATTCTCGCGCTGACGATTGTCGAAATCGGTATTGTCGCCGTGGTCAACGGTCAGCATTGCCAGCTCGCGGTTTGAGTCTATATACCAGGCATTTAGACCTATGCGGTCGCCACTCCCCGTGTTATAATAGACCTCTTGCAGAAGATGAAAATCACGATACGATCCACTGCGGTTACGCTCGATAGGGTAGTACTGGTCGATGATGTTCATATCCTCATCGTAGATGTTTATCTTCTTGTCGTGGTTGCGGAATTTGTAATCGTTTGGCGATGAGGAATATACGGCTCGCGTAGATACCTGCCAATGGCTATCACCATAGGTCAGGCGCAGGAACTCATCAAAGGTCTTAAACGAGCCTATACCCTGAATATACTGCACACCAAAGCCGTTGGCGTTTGCTGGGCGTGTAGAGAGCTTTACAGCACCACCCAAGCCGCCACCGGTCTCGTTGACTGATGATGTGCCGTGGAGGAGTGAGGCATCGTCTATGAAGTATGAGGGTATCATCGAGAAGTCTGTCATGCCGAGCATCGGATTGTTTATCTTCATGCCGTTCCACGATACTTGTGTATGTGAGGGCGATGTGCCACGAAAGGCTACGGTAGAGAGCGTAGCACGACCGTAGTTCTTCACAAATATTGCCGAGTTGAAGGTGAGGACATCTGCCATCGAAAGGGCGATATTCTCCTTTAGGGCTATGGTGTCGAACTTTGTCTGCTGTGCGCCAATCTCCTTAATTGGACGGTTGCCGTAGATGGGTACTTCGGGGATGTCTATACCGTTGCGCACCCAGTCGCTCTCCTGAGCCAAGGCAAGCAGAGGAGTGACCATTATGCAGAGTATAATGAGGAGCTTCTTCATTGGTAATTAGTTTATTTCCAGTAAAATGCACCTGGGATAATGCCGACATAGAAACTATCGAGGAGTTCTTTGTCCTGTGAGTAGCGATAGACCATACCTTGCTGTACATAGTCTATGGCATCAGCAATATAGACATCGCCCGTGCGAGGACACACGGTCAAACCGTAATATATAGTACCTTGACTATCAATGAAAGGCTCTTCGGGAAGCTCTTCGTCAAGAACATCCATAGCCCATATATCATCGTTTATCCAATAGAGCCTATCCTTAGTTCCGTTGAGGACTATCTCTGAGGCGTCGCTGCCGAAGAGAAACTCAAATTTGCGCTCTATGGTCATCGTCTCGGGGTCTATGCGGTAGAGCGCAGGACTCTCCTCGCCATAAACAGAGTCCTCATAACCGCCATCGGTGAGTGTCCACAGCTTGCCGTGGCAATCAATGGCCAAAGAGTTAGGCTGTATGCCTACTTTAAGCTCTGCAACAATCTCATCGGTGCGGGTGTCTATCTTGAGTATGCGGTTGTTGTATGACCAGCAGTTGACATAGAGGTAGTCGCCCTGTTGCACCATCTGCTCCGTAGAGCCCTGCTCCATGGTCATGTTTGGTATCTCGATGTAGCCCGTAACCTCGTAGCGCTTGGGGTTGACGATAAAGATACGGTTATCCCAAATCTGCGTGATATAGGCCTTGTCGTCCGAGACGAAGTGTATGTAGCGTGGCGAAGTGAGGTTTGTGATGCGTCCCACCTCCTTGAAGGTGTTGATGTCGATGGCGAAGACCACATGCGAGTTGTTGACCACTACCCAGCCTATGCCGTCGCGGATAATCATCGACTGCGCCACATCGCCAAGTTTTATGGCGTTGGCACGCATAAATACCTCATTCTCAATCTCCTTAGTCGAAGGGTTGTAGTAGGAGAGCGTAGCATTGCCATACTGGAAGTTACCCTCGTTACAGATAAAGAGACCCTCGCCTGTAACGCTGAAATCCTCCTCCAAGCCATACTCCCACTTCATGCACGAGAGCGATAGTAGTAGCGTGAGTAATACTACGATGTATCGTTTTAAGTTATTCACTGTCAATGATTTTGAATGATGTGACCTCTGTGGATACCTCGCCTATCCAACCACACTGCTGCTGGATGGCGCTCTGCACCTTGATAAAGTCGATATACTCCAATACTACGGCATTGCCCTGCTCGTCTATAGCATTGCTTATCTCAAATAGGTTTTCTCTATTGAGGTTGTCAATAGTTGAGGCGTTATCTGCATAGCCCCACCCGAAAGCGGGGTTTACCCACTTTGAGCCATTGCCGCTGCTGTCGTAGCTTCGCGATTTTAGGAGTGTGCCTCTAAGGGTGTAGCTATCTGCCTCTATCCATGCAGGGTAGTAGGAGTTCTGGTTGTGGAAATCTTCGAGATACTCCACAATGCCACTACCTCCCATATTGTCGCTCCACTGTACATCCATCTTAGGTGCCTTGGGGCGGTAGTATGTTACGGTATAGTTTTGAATAGTCTCGGCGTTGCCCGTCTCCGAGCCTGATAGCTCATACCAAGTGTCGTTAGGCTTGCCATCGCCATTCTCATCCTGCATAACCCACACCACACCAGGCTCCGAGGAGCCGTCAAAGGCGTTGCCTCCGATGCTAAAGTCGTAACCCTCACTATTATCCACAATGCGGTCGAATCTCACGATAATGTAGCCACCAAAGGCACCTAACGATACAAATTTATCATACATAAGTCGGCGCTCGGCGTATGCGATAGCATCCTCGTGTGTTGTCTCCGTGCCAACGAAACCTCCGGTCTTTAGCTCTCCGATAAACTGCCCTGGCGCAGGGGTGTAGTCATAGACCATAAACCTATCTATGGCGGTTATGTTGAACTCCCTGCTGTCGCAGCCCGAAGTGTTTGATACGGTGAGGAGTATCTTTGTTATACCTTTGCTCTGAGCTGTAAATGTATATGTCGGTTGATTGCTTAACTCAACACCCTCGATGCTCCAGCTGTATGTCGCCTCGTCGCCATTCTCGTAGCGTGGTGCAAGGCGTAGTTCATCGCCAAGGCGCACCCTGTACGAACCGCTGCCGTCGATGATAATCTTTGGGGGTAGCGAGGTGGTTATCTCCTCGTCGATGTTGCACGACGAGGAGATGATAACCATCACACACACAATTATATACTCTAAAAATCTTCTCATTATACTATTTCTCAAATCTTACTACTACATCATCGTAGGCAAAGTATGCCGGGCAGTTCATGCCATAGTCGCCTATCTGGTCGCTGGAAGCCTCAAAGTTAAAGGCTATCTTTGCCACCTTGCCAAGCGAGCTAAGCTCCCATTTTGTCCACTCGCTGACAATGTTATCTATACCGTCGCAGAGCATAAACTCAACCTTGCCTACCTCCTCTTCCAAACCGTTGTAGCCGTATGCCACAACCTTAACGAAGGTATCCTCTGTTGCTGGTGAGTTAAAGCCGTCGCCATAACTAAGTGAGTTAAGCATATAGCAGGTGTTGGTAATCCACATCGACTCCACTACGCGCTCCACGCCATCGGCAAACTCCAGGGTCTGTAACGAAGCATCGTAAATCTGTGAGTTGTAAAAGTCTGCATAGCCGTTGTGTACCGCAAAGTTACGCGAGCCGTTGCAGCCTCCGCCAAGCACAGATAGTTGTAGCTCATACCAGCCATAGTAGCCCTCAGGCAGTGTTGTGTAGTCGTCCATAGCATAGTTTGATATGGCGTGACCACCTGTCCAATATGGCGTTACGAATGAGTGACACAGCTCGGTGTTGCCCTCGTCATGCCAGCTGTACTCGCCACCATCGGCATATAGCAGTGAGCCACCATATTGCACCTCATCGATGAGTCCGTTCCACTGCTCCTGCTCGAAACTTAGTGTGCGTAACTCGTATTCAGGTGCCTCTGGCTCTTCATGTTCTGTCTTATCATCATTGATACTCTTTGCAAGGCGTATAACTCTGCCATCTGCAAGCGTGATAATAACCTCATCCTCACACTCTTCGATAGAGATAAATAGTGAGTCGCCTTGCTCGCCTTGTGCTCCCTGCTCACCTAGGTTGCCATCCTTGCCATGCTTTATTGTCACCGATGTGCCGTCACTAAATGTAAGCACTACACCCTCCTCGGTGTACTCGGTAGATACTATCACCTTACCCTCGTCCATTGCCTCCATAAGGGCTGTAAGGGTGGCGATGTCAGCGCGATTTTGCTCCACCTGCTCCTCAAGGTTGTCAATCCTCTGCCAAATTGCATCGTCATCGTAGGAGCATCCTACCATTGCTGTCAGCGTAGCTACTACGCCAAGAGCCAAGCATAAAAACTTTCTCATAATGTTGTTGTTAAAAGGTCATTCTCCGTAAACTTTAACATTACAAAAGTGTGCTTGGTGGTAGGGTATGGATACGACAACTTACAAATGTAGCTTCCCCTCCAAAGTAGTATGTAAACCTGAAAATATCAAGTCACAGACCAGCCCATTCGCCGCAGGCACAATCTTGTAATAAACGCTATGGCAGGTCTTCTGACTTGTTCTGCTCTACGATGCCTTCCCAAGGATAACATCCTCAGTGACAATATGATGTCGTAGAGCCTTGTTAGAACTCACAGCAGCGGGAACTGTATGGGAATCTCACCCATTTCCCTTTTAATCTCCTCAGGGCGCAATGCCCTATGAGAACCAATGCTGGGGCAAAGATAGGGAAAATTTGTTAATTTTCCAATTAGTAGTGAGAAATTAGTAATTAGTAATATTTTTTTGTTGCTCGGCCATTCTTAAAAAGCCAAAGGCTTTTGACCATTACTAATTACTCTTTACTAATTTCTAATTAAAATAGGAGTTGTCCAGACGGGCAACTCCTACTATATATAAGGTATGTAATTACCTTTGATTACTTGATATTTGGAAGCTCCATACCGTAGCCCTTCTTCTTATCCTCGCGCTTGAGCAACATGCCGATAAGGAGTGCCACAACGCCGAATGATGAGAAGATAACCATAGGAAGGGTATAGCCACCTGTTGCATCCAAAACCTTACCGATTACGATAGGTACAAGCAACAAACCCCAGTTCTGAATCCAGAAGATTACGCAGTATGCCGAACCAAGGATGCGCTCGTCGATAATCTTTGGTACTGATGGCCACAACGCTGCAGGTACCAATGAGAATGATACGCCAAGGATAGCGATGATAGTTACAGCCAACACCTTAGATGGGAATGCTGGAAGTAGGAATGCAAAGCTTAGGTGGCAAGCAATCATGATGAGTGAACCAATCATAAGCATAGATGCAGCCTTACCCTTACGGTCGATGAATGCGCCAAGGAATGGTGTAAGAACCATAGCAAGGATAGGGAAGCAGCTGAAGAGCTGTGCGCCGTTAGTAATGCTGAGGGTCTTATCCAAGAAGTCTGGTGCGTAACGCTGGAATGGGAAGATAGCAGAGTAGTACAATACGCAAAGCAATGCTACCAACCAGAACATCTTGCTTGTGAAGATCTTACCAAGGTCTGAGAACTTGAACTCCTCCTCAGATGCCTCCTGAGTAAGCTCACCTGCAGCCTCAAGCTGCTTGTCGAACTTGCGGTCCATAAGCACGAAGATAAAGTAGAAGATAAGACCAATCATAAGCAATACAGCACCAAAGGCTACAGGAGCAGATACTGAGTTGCCAAATGACTTAGATACCATAGGTGAAAGCCACATAGCTGCGAATACACCAAGACGAGCGATAGACATCACAAGACCCATAGCCATAGCCATCTCCTTGCCCTTGAACCACTTAGCGATAGACTTAGAAACAGTAGTACCTGCCATCTCACAACCGCAACCGAAGATCATAAAGCCGAAGCAAGCAAGCTTTGCAGATGCTGGAAGTGTTACCCACCAGCTACCAAGCCATGCCTCAAGACCTGTACCTACGAACCACTCGCTCATAGCGTAGAACTTGATGCAAGCACCAATAACCATCAACGATGCTGAGAGAAGACCTGTGAAGCGGATACCCATCTTATCGAGGATGATACCTGCGAAGATGAGGAAGAAGCAGAATACATTAAGGAAGTACTCCGATGCAGCGTAAGTACCAAAGGTACTGCTATCCCAGTTAAGGGTAGTGTCAAGAAGTTCCTTAAGTGGAGAGAGCATGTCCACGAACATGTAAGCGAAGAACATCATCAACGAGATGAGGATCAACGCAGACCAGCGTGCAAACGCCGAGTCGTTGAGTTTTCTTTGAATTGTTTGAGTCATAATAAATTGTTTTATAGGTTAATAAAATGTTATTTTTCTAATTATGCTGTCCAATGTTAAAGTGTTTGAGTGTCTCGTATGCCATCTCGATACCCAGCTCGCCCGCCTTCGAGAGGTCCAAGCACCCCTTGCGCGTATCCTTCATGAGTATCTGCACAAGACCGCGGTTGTAGTACGCCTCGCCCATGTTTGGCTCAAGGTTTATCGCCTTGGTGTAGTCCTCGTAGGCCTCAGGAAGCTTACCCGATATGGCCATGAGGTTGCCACGGTTGAAGTAGGCCTCGGCAAACTCGGGGTAGAGCTTTATTGCCTTGTTTATATCGTCAATAGCCTCGTCGTAGCTATATGTGCGTGTGCCGCTGTTGTGCAGACGCTTCGAGGGGTCGGAGTCGAGGGTTATGCTCTGATATGAGTTATCTATCGAGGAGATAAAATCTATCATCTCGGCGCGTGTAGTGGCACGATTGAGGTAGAGGAATGGATTTGCAGGGTTTAGCTGTATCGCCTCACCATAGGTGTTCACTGCGCTGGTGTATTGTTTGATAAGCGACTGGCTTACGCCTCGCTCGAAGAGTTGCTCCCAGCTTGGCTCGGCAGTGCTCTTTAGCTCCATGGCCATGCGGCGGTCCATGGTGATAAGCGAGTCGGCGTTGATGTTGCTCTGTCGGCAGTCGAGGCGTATGAAGCTGTTACCTATACGCTCGATAAAGTCCCTTACGCGCTGTGTGCCTATGCGGCGTGTGCGGCGGTCAATCGTTGTGCTATCATCCTCGAGGAGTGTGAAGCGATACATAGGTATCAGTGTTAGAGCATTACCCGCCTCTGAGAATGTAGATGTTATGCGCTGGAAGTCGCGCTCCATAAGGCGGCTATCGAACGAGAGTAGCCTATCGAAGCGCTGTGTGGTGTCGGCATATATCGAGTATGTCGAGTCCTTAAGTCGCTTGCGATATGCTGCAATCTTACGCTCGGCAGTGCGCTCGTCGCTCTCCGCACCCTTGATATCTCTGTTGGCACGGCGCAAGGCGCTACGACCGAGGTAGGCATTTGCAAAGTCGGGGTATAGCTCTATAGCGTGTGTGTAGTCCTCTATTGCGGCATCCAAGTTGCCGAGGCGAGTGTGGAGTATCGCACGGTTGTAATAGAGAAGCACATTCTCAGGAGCGAGTGTTGCCACGCTGTTGAAGTCCTCCAACGCACGGTTGTAGTCGCCTATCTCTATGCGTACTATGGCGCGGTTGAAGTAGCCGAGGGCATTTGTCGAGTCGAGCTCTATGACCTTATCGAAGTCGCGGAGCGATGCCATTGGGCGGTGTAGGTAGTTATTTGCCAAGGCACGATTGAAGAGGCCAGGGATGTAGCCGCTGTCGCACTTTACCGCCATGTCGAAGTCCTCGAAAGCCTCTTTATGTCTCTCTTCTGCCATATAGAGCGCACCGCGGCGGTTATAGCTCTCTGGCTCCTCGCGGTTGGTGCGTATGGCTTGGTTGTAGTTGTCGTATGCGCTGGCAGTGTCTTTCAAATAGAGGTAGGATGTACCACGATTGAGATATGCTGCCACATGGCGTTTCTCGTAGCGTATATACTTGTTAAAGTCGGATATCGCCTCCTCGAACTGCTGATTTAGTAGGCGCGTGACGCCACGGCTATAGTATGGATCGGGCAGGTCGGGGCGTAGCTCTATGGCCTGCTGAAAGTCATTTAGCGCATCGTCATAGTTGCCAAGACGGGTGCGTGTAATGGCGCGGTAGTAGAAGGCTCCTGTGAATACAGGGTTAAGCTCCACGGCCAACGAGAAGTCTGCATCGGCACCGAGCAGGTCATCCATATTGTACTTGGCGATACCGCGCAGGAAGTAGGCATCGAAGTTGCGTTCATCCTGGCGTAGCAGTACATTGAGAATATCTATAGCCTCGCGATACTTGTTATCGACCATGCACTGCTGACCTACCCAGTAGATATAGTTGCGGTTGTACTGTGCCTTGCCTCTTTGGGGCAACGCCACAGCCAACAGCATCAATATCGCAAGAATAGCTCTTTTCATCACTTCAATAAACGCTAAACTATCGAACTAATTGTATAAACGCTCTTTACTAATTACTAATTTCTCTTTACTAATTTTTAATTATTCCAGTTCGTAGCCAAAGCGCTTAAGCTGGTTGTCGTTGTTTCGCCAATCCTCCTGCACCTTGACATATAGTTCGAGGAATACCTTTTTGCCAAGGAAAGCCTCGAGGTCGTGGCGTGCAGCCTGACCCACCTTCTTGAGTTTCTCGCCCTTATGGCCGATGACGATGCCCTTTTGTGAATTGCGGGCAACATATATCGTAGCCGATATGCGGTCTATTGTAGGCTCCTCCTTGTATGCCTCGATGGCAATCTCGCATGAGTATGGTATCTCCTTGTCGTAGTTTAGGAGTATCTTTTCGCGGATAATCTCCGAGGCGAAGAAGCGTAGGGTCTTGTCAGTAAGCGTATCCTTAGGGTAGAATGCCTCGCCCTCAGGCAATCGCTCAAGGATAAGGTTAAAGACACCCTCCACATTGAAGTTCTCCTTCGCGGAGCATGGGGCAATAATCGCGTTTGGTAGCAACGCCTGCCACTTCTCCACAAGTGCTGTAAGCTTCTCAGGCGTTGTGAGATCCACCTTGTTGATAACCACAATAGTGGGTATTCCAGAGAGGTTTACCTTCTCGATAATCTCTGCCGAGCGGTCGCTATCCTCCACGGTATCAGTGACATATAGGAGTACATCAGCATCGGTTATTGCACCACGCACAAACTTCATCATCTTCTCCTGAAGCTTGTAGTTAGGCTTTAGAATACCTGGGGTGTCGGAATAGACAATCTGAAAATCCTCACCGTTGACAATTCCCATGATGCGGTGGCGTGTTGTTTGCGCCTTGGATGTTATGATTGAGAGCTTCTCGCCTACAAGCTGATTCATAAGTGTCGATTTACCCACATTTGGGTTACCGATGATATTTACAAAGCCACTGCGGTGTGCCATAACAAATTGGTTGTTGGTTAATATATTCTGCAAAGATAGTAAAAATAATTAGGAATGAGTAATTAGGAATTAGGAATAGTTAAAAAGCGTTGCTTTTTTTGGATGGGAGTGGGGCAATAGAGAAGAAAGTGACGAGAGCGAGGAGGAGTAGCGGTGTTGTTGCGAGTGTTTGAGTATGTTGTCTGCGACTTCTCTCTTGTCTATTGAGTCTCTTAGGTCTCTTATTTAATATTTTTTACCCCTCTTGTGAAACAAATTTGACCCACCTTGCGTATATAGTGCGATATAAAGGAATAGAAGTTGTAAGAATAGACAGATTTTTATGCGTCAATTAAAAATTACTAAGTCGATAACCAACCGTGAGAGCGCGTCGTTGGATAAGTATTTGCAGGAGATTGGTAAGGAGGAGCTTATCTCTGTTGAGGAGGAGGTAGAACTTGCCCAAAGGATTAGAAAGGGCGATAAGGAGGCGTTGGAGAAGCTTACCAAGGCAAATCTACGATTTGTGGTATCTGTAGCTAAGCAGTATCAGAATCAGGGTCTTAGCCTTCCTGACCTTATCAACGAGGGTAATCTTGGTCTTATCAAAGCTGCGGAGAAGTTCGATGAGACCCGAGGTTTCAAGTTTATCTCATACGCTGTATGGTGGATTCGTCAATCTATTCTTCAGGCTCTTGCCGAGCAGTCGCGTATCGTACGCTTGCCACTCAATCAGGTAGGCTCGCTCAACAAGATTAACAAGGCGTTTGCGCGTTTTGAGCAGGAGCATGAGCGTACTCCATCTGCTGATGAGCTTGCTAATGAGCTTGAGTTGCCAAAGGAGAAGGTTACAGATACTTTGCGTGTTGCAGGTCGTCATATCTCTGTTGATGCTCCATTTGCCGATGGCGAGGATAACAGTTTGTTGGATGTATTGGTTAATACCGACTCTCCAAATGCTGACCGTGGTCTTATCAACGAGTCTTTGGCTACTGAGGTGGAGCGTGCCTTGGAGATACTCACCGAGCGTGAGCGCGATATCATCCGCTACTTCTTCGGCATCGGTTGCTCGGAGATGACCCTCGAGGAGATTGGCGAGAAGTTCGACCTTACCCGCGAGCGTGTGCGTCAGATCAAGGAGAAGGCTATCCGCAAGCTCCGCCAGTCATCACGAAGCAACTTGCTAAAGTCGTACTTGGGATAGATTAAGTCTATATAACAATAAAAATGAGAGTGAATAAAAAGTGTATTTTGTCGTTACGCTTGCCCTCAAAATGCTCATTTACGCAAAGTAAACTCCGCTTTTTCGGGCTTCGCAAGCCTAAAAC
>JAZRRF010000061.1:0-34545 GCA_045650465.1 Alistipes sp. | reverse complement strand
CTGCAGCATTGATACGAACGATCCACAATGAACGGTAGTTTCTCTTCTTCTCACGACGGTGTGCATAGGCAAACTGCAAACCCTTCTCGACAGTATTTTTCGCAACTGTCCATACATTTCCCCTTGAACCAAAGTTACCCTCGGCAAGCTTCAAAACCTTTTTTCTTCTTGCGCGTGACGCAACAGCGTTGACTGAACGTGGCATAGTTTAAAGTTTTTGATAGAGTTGGTAGCGGTGTGATTCTCTCACACTCTTTGGGGCTACTTCGCTCCGTTTGTTAAATAATAAATCTCTGTAATACTACTACTTAGCCTCACTCTGAATTACTTCACGAGCAACTGCTTGATCTTAGCCTCATCAGCTGGAGATACGATACCTGAGTAGCAAAGGTTACGCTTACGCTTGTTAGTCTTTTTTGTCAGGATGTGACTGTGATAAGCGTGCTTACGCTTAATCTTACCTGTGCCGGTGAAAGAAAAACGCTTCTTTGCAGCGGCATTTGTTTTCATTTTTGGCATTGTTACAAAAGTTAAATTAGTTAATAATAGCGCGCAAAGGTAAAAATAATATTTCGAACTTGCAAGCATTTACCCAATTTATCGTCACTTTGTCTGTTTTGGCACTATCTTTATGCGTGCCGTAATAGGCAGATGATCAGAGAGCTCAACCCCTTCATCTACAATATAGCTCTCTGTCTCAAGCTCTGGAGAGTGGAGGATATAATCTATACGCAGCGAGCCATACATAGGGCGAAAGGTACAGCCATATCCCCTGCCACACTGCTCGAAAGCATCCACATGGTCGCTTACAAGTTCTCCATATACATACGACATAGGTGTATCGTTGAAGTCTCCGCATATAACCTTACGATAGGGACTATTGGCAATAACCATACGGAGGGTATCAACAAAGTCTGCACGCACGGATGAGTTTGTAGCTATGCGATCGACAATACTACGCATACGGTCGCCATCCTGAAGTATTCTACCATGCTCTATATCGGAGCTATCCTCCGAGGATATATTCATGGTGTAGAGGTGGTTGTTGAAGATACGGAGTGTATCGTTCTTGATGACCACATCGACCCACTGCGAAGTACCACGTCCCTGACCCGATATAGCTCCCGAGGCGATTATTGGATAGCGGCTATATGTACGAAGCACCACCTCACCAGCCTCCACGACATCCTTACAATAGATCTTGGTGTGGCGCGCTCTGAAGAGGGAATCTACCCTCTCGACACATGGCATATCAAGAGCGTACTCCTGAAAGCATACCACATCAGCGATATCTCGCTCAGAGAGGTACTCGACATAGCCATCTACGGTACGCAACGAGTTATCGTTACGAAAGCCACGAACATTATAGCTCATAAGCGTAAACGAGCCTCGGCTTGGCTTCTGTTCGACCTCACGGTGTAGCTCTACATTGTAGAAGTCCGAGATACGAAACATGCCAGGTATGAGAACGAGAGCCACACATCCAGCAATCTTCCAGCGACCGACAATAATCCATAGTAGCATACACATCACCACACCTATGTACAGCATAGGTGCGAAGATACCAACAATCGTCAACGACCCAAAAGTCGAGGGGTCAACATGTGGTGTGAGATAGGCTATAAGAAGTGCCACCGAGAGCGACATAGTCAGCGCAAGCAACACGATAAAGAGTATCACACCAAGCGACGAGCCCTCCTCTCTCTTTCGTGAGGGCCTACCAAAGGGTTCACTATTGTATATTTCGCCTTTGCGTGCCATAAGCGTTATAGTTAGTAGTAATATACGCGGTTACGATCTCTGCGCTTCCACCACATAAGAAGTAACCATCCCCAGAACATACCACCGAGGTGAGCAAAGTGTGCCACGCCATCCTGTGCCTGAAGTATTATAAGCAACAACTCCAACAAGCCATATAGTATCACAAACCACTTAGCTCGCATAGGTATAGGCGGGAATAGCAGCATGATAGTAGCATTAGGATGCAGCATACCAAAGGCAAGCAACAATCCAAACACCGCACCCGAAGCACCAACGGTAGGTGTACGAAGATAGTCCCAAAGTAGTGCTGGGGTATCAGCGAGGTTTGCCACATCTATCTGAGCAATGCCGAGTTGCACCAAAGCAGCACCTATACCGCATACGAAGTAGTAGATAAGGAAGCGCTTTGTACCCATCTCCATCTCAAGTCCCCTACCAAACATCCACAACGCGAACATATTGAAGAATAGGTGCGAGAAGCCTCCGTGCAGGAACATATAGGTCACAGGCTGCCACCACTCAAAAAAGAAGCTATCTGTTGGGAAGAGTGCAAACAACCCATAAATCTTTGCTGGGTTAAGCACAGATATGGCGAGATATGCCACGATATTTGCTATCAGCAGGTTGGTAACCGCTGGAGTCTGGGACATTGAGTTTCGATATGTAGCCATTTCTAAATCTATTTTTTTGTTAGTTTCGAACGCACCTCATCAAGGGTTATCTCCGCCATTATTGGAGCTCCTGAGGGTGCAAAGCTTGGGTTGTCACACTTCTCGAGTGCATGTAGCAACTCTGTGGCATTAGCCGAAGTTATACCATGTCCAAAACCTCGACTGCCACGCTCCGCCATAAGTTGAGCCATGCGAACACGCTGCTGCTCTAAAGGGGCATCGCCCAACGATATGTTGTGCAACAACTCATACAAAAGTTCATCTAAAGGCGTGGCTATATCCATTACCGCAGGACGCCCCGACACCGATATACTACCCTCACCACGATACTCTATCTCGAAGCCCAAGGCAGCAAACTCCTCGGCATACTCCACCATAAGCTCATACTCCTCCAATGACAACATAAGCTCCTCGGCAAAGAACAGACGCTGCACAGGAACAGCACCCACGCTAAGTGAACGCATTATTTCCTCAAAAAGTATGCGTTCTTTAGCTCTGCGTAGCGACACTGCAACAACACCACCACCATATATCGCCATGGCATAGCCACCTCCTATGGACATCACCTCATCGAAGGTTCGAGGAGCTGAGCATAGCCCTGCCGAGTCTATGAAGTCAAAAGCCTGCTCCTCGGCTGCCATAGGCTCATCGTCGATATACTCCACTTTCGACTCTATGTCACCCATCTTAGGGTAGGTACAAAACTCCATATCGTTTGCCAGCGTCACCCTACTTTGCGCCTTAGGCATAGAGCCATCATAGGGCACATCAAAACCCGTAAATGGCGTGTCGGGCATAGGGGCTGTAGGGTCTATATACTCCTCCACAAAGGGGTTGTAAGAGCTATTTATCGATGTTCGCGGCTCACTGAATATACGCGCATCATGCTGCAAAACAGGGATATCTATCCTACTCTCGTTCGAGAAATCCATCATCGGCACAGCACCCGTCTTTGCGAGTGTTTCGCGCACAGCAGCCTGCAGAATTTCGAGTATGAGGTCGTGGTCAGCAAACTTAACCGTGGTCTTTTGCGGGTGGACATTAACATCAACCATATCGGGGTTAACGGTGATGTATATGAAGTATGAGGGCATCGTACCCTCAGGTATAAGTCTATCGTAGGCACGCACTATGGCACGCTGCATAGCAACAGAGTTGAAGTAGCGGCCATTGACAAAGAGATACTGCTCGTTATTGCGCTTCTTCGATGCCTGAGGCCTACCCACGAAGCCCTCGATACGCGCTACAGATGTATCAACCTCGACATCCAACAAGTTCTGCTTGATGTGCTTACCAACAATATCTATGATACGACCCTTGCGGTTTGTGGGTTGCAATGAGTATAGCTGAGCATCGTTCTGCTTAAGTTCAAACTCCACCTCAGGGTAGCACATCGCCACACGCATAAACTCACTCTTTATCTGTGACGATAGTCGTGAGTTATCGCCATCAATAAACTTACGGCGCGAAGGTACATTGTAGAATAGGTTGCGCACCATAAACTGCGAACCTACCGAGCAGTTCACAGGCTTCTGTGAACGGAATGTTCCGCCCGAAATCTCTGTGAGTGTTCCCAACTCATCCTCCTCGCGGCGTGTGCGTAGCTCCACCTCCGCCACTGCAGCTATGGATGCCAGTGCCTCACCACGGAAACCAAAGGTATGCAGATTATAGACATCCTCAATGGAGCGTATCTTCGATGTTGCATGCCTATCAAACGCCATGCGAGCATCGACATGCGACATACCCTTGCCATTATCGACAATCTGTATAAGGTCCTTACCACCATTGCGGTAGTTCACCGATACGCACGATGCCCCCGCATCCAAGGAGTTCTCCATCATCTCCTTGACTACATTCGCAGGGCCATTGACCACCTCACCTGCAGCAATCTGGTTTGCCACAATCTCTGGCAGAAGCATTATCGTATTCATACTACTCGCGCTTTTTACCATCCACAATCTCTACATCGTCATCATAGATGGTTATCCTTCCAACGGAGTTTTGCCACTCCTCAATCTCGTTAATAATCTCAGGTGTGAGGCTCTCGAATTCTGTAAAGTCTATATCTCCATGCCTCTCATCGAGAATTATCGACACTGCACCCTCATCCTCCATATCTACGGATGCGGCACTATTGGCTACACCACCCTGCTCCATGAGTTTCTCCTCGTTGGCACGCTCCACAAAGCGCATAAAGCGTGGTATAAACAAAAGCATCGCCAATACCATAACAATAGCTATGGCAGCGATGCGACCTAAGCCCTCATAACCTGTACGCTCACCACGCGAGGCATCACGCGCCTCGCGCTGTGTGCGTATGTAGTTACCCGGAACATAGGGTTCATTATCCTGCGAAGATGATGTACCATGCAGCTCCTTACGCCTGCGCTCACGCTCCTCCTTGCGAGAATCGTAGTAGCGAGGTATATAGTTAAACTGTCGTGGCTTCGACTTATGCGGACGAAAGAATGACATTCCTATCTTAATATAGCGTTAATAAAATCCCTAAGGCGCAATCTTCAACCACGGAAGAATGACTTCATGCGCTCCAAGATATTCTGATTTTCGAGCTTTTCGGGCTGCTTGAAGTGAAGCATCTTATCGAGTTTCTCAACAAGCGCACGCTCCTCCTTTGTTAGCTCCGTAGGGATGGTGATATCGACAATAACCTTGATATCACCACGACCCATACCGTTTACCGATGGCAGACCTTTACCCCTTAGGCGTAGCACCTTACCAGCGTGCGTACCCTGAGCAATCTTGATGCGCACACGACCATCAATCGTAGGCACCTCGACCTCGCCACCGAGGATGGCTGTTGTAGCTGTGATATTGAGCGTATGCACAAGGTCATTGCCATCACGCAAGAGCTGAGCATCCTCAATCTCCTCGATAACTACGATAAGGTCACCATTAACACCACCACGACGCGGTGCATTACCCTTACCCTCAACCTTTATAGCCATACCCTCGGCAACACCCGCTGGGATGTTAACCTCAACAATCTCCTGACCTCGCTCTGTACCCTCACCGCCACACTTTGTGCAACGCTCCTTGATGATGCGACCCTCGCCCTGACAATCAGGACATACGCTCTGTGTCTGCATACGACCAAAGAAGGAATTCTGCACGGTGATGACATATCCCGAGCCGCCACACTTGGTACATGTAGAGTATCCTGAGCCACTCTTAGCTCCCGTACCGCTACACTCCGCACAAGCTATGGTCTTGCTGATTTTAAGTTTCTTGGTTACACCCTCCGCAATCTCCTTGAGCGTAAGCTTCACCGTAACACGAATATCTGTACCTCGATTCTGGCGACGACCACCGCGTGAGCGACCACCACCGAAGCCTCCGAAGCCACCACCAAAAGCTCCTCCGAAGATATCGCCAAACTGCTCGAAAATATCCTCCATAGAGAAGCCACCGCCACTGAAGCCACCAAAGCCGCCAGCACCACCAGCACCATTCATACCTGCATGACCAAAGCGGTCGTAGCGCGCACGCTTATCATCATTCGATAGCACATCGTATGCCTCAGCCGCCTCCTTGAACTTCTCCTCTGCCTCCTTATCTCCTGGGTTCTTATCAGGGTGGTACTTAATCGCCGCCTTACGATACGCCTTCTTTATAGTATCGGCATCGGCATTTTTCTCAACGCCTAACACCTCATAATAATCTCTCTTCTCTGCCATAATCCATCAGTCGTTTACTCTCCAACAACAACCTTAGCGTAGCGCAATACATGCTCACCGAGCTTATAACCGCGCTGTACACAGTCGATTACAAGACCTCTCTTATCCTCGCCTGCAGCAAAGCGCGCTACAGCCTCCTGCTCCTCCTCATTAAATGGCTTGCCTACGCAGTCGATAGCCGTAATATTTGCACCCTGCAATACGCTCTCAAACTTCTTCATCACAAGCTCCTCACCCGCGCGCAATGCCTCGATATCCTCACTCTTGTGCGATGCTGCCACAGCACGCTCCATATCGTCAAGGATTGGGAGGATAGCCTTCCACGCACCCTCACAGCCACGCTCCACCAGATCCATCTTCTCCTTGATGGTGCGCTTACGGAAGTTATCAAACTCCGCCTGCAAACGCAAATACTTATCGCGCCATACGGCAATCTGCTCCTCCAACGATGGCTCTGCCACATTGTCAGTCGCACGGTCATCCTCGGCTGACACATTGTCACCCGCACCCTGCTGTGCATCACCCTCTACGGAGCCATTCGCCTTCTCCTCCTTCTCGATATCCCTCTCTTTATCAGATGTTTGCTTTGTCATATATAGTTATTTTTTAATTATTTCTATAGTATATCGAACAAATTATATGCCGAGTATAAATATTGTTGGTCGCTTGGCAATATCTGGCACGCCCTGCTTGCGCCACTCCTCCACCGTGAGGGTCTTGATATACTCCGCGGGTGAGGTTATATCCGCAGCGATTGTGAGCCTTAGCTTTGGTGCAAGACTCTTAACAAGAGCCTCAAATAGCTTGACATTACGGTATGGGGCCTCAATAAAGAGCTGTGCCTGATTCTCCTCCTTGGCTCTGCGCTCCAACTCCTTAATTCGCTTTGCCCGCTCACCATCCTTAACGGGTATATAACCCACAAAGGCGAACGACTGACCATTGAGTCCCGATGCCATGACCGACATAAGTATAGATGAAGGTCCCACCAAAGGCACTACCCTAACACCCTTACGATGTGCCAGCGCCACAATATCTGCTCCCGGGTCTGCGACACCTGGTACTCCTGCCTCAGATATCACACCAGCCGAGCGACCCGCCAACACAGGTTTAAGCATCTTCTCTATCTCTGCTGCGGATGTTGTATGCTCGTTAAGCTCCACAAACTCCAGCTCCTCAATTCTACGCTCTACACCCGCCTTACTAAGAAAACGGCGTGCCGAGCGAGTATTCTCCACAATGAAGTAATCCAAGGAGTTCATCACATCGAGGTTTGCCTTAGGAAGCACATCCCACACCCCTCGCTCATCGCTAATAGGGCAAGGTATCATATATATTACACCAGCACTCATTATCTCTCGGTATATATTCGTTTTACGCGTGAGGATATCGAGGTCATAATCTCGTAGGTTATGGTATCGAGTACCTTAGCCATATCCTCGAGCGTATTGCCACGCTCCGCACCAAAGATTGTCACCTTATCTCCAACCTCAACGCCCTCAATATCCGTAATATCTATCATCGCACTATCCATGCATACGCGACCAATTATTGGTGCGCTCTTGCCATTCACCCTAACACTCCAGCGACCACCGCCAAGGTGTCTATCAAGACCATCGGCATAGCCCACAGGTATAGTCGCCGTGATGGTTTCTCGCTCAAGGCGTGCGCTACGACCATAACCCACAGACTCGCCCTTTGCAAGGCTCTTTATCTGCACTATGCGTGTCGATAGCGTAGCTACAGGCACGAGTGCCTCATTATGCTCAAAGCCAAATCCATAGAGTCCCAAACCCAAACGACACATCTCAAAGGCGGCATATGGAAAGCGTACGATGGCTGCCGAGTTGGCGATATGACGAAGTGGCGTATAGTCGAGCCACTCAATAAGTTGCGCGCTCATATAGTCGAAGCGCTCTATCTGCTTAAGTGTAAACTCATCCTCCTCGGGCATATCCGCACAACTAAGGTGCGAGAATATCGTCGCTATGCGTAGCGTTGGGTCATGATGCAACGCCCTACCCAAGATATCTATATCATCCTCCATAAATCCCAAGCGATGCATGCCCGTGTCAAGCTTGATATGTATTGGATAGTTCTCCCTCTGCACATGGTGTGCCGCACGGCGAAAGGCATCCAACGAGTGGAAGCTATATATCTCTGGTTCTAGGTCGTGAGCAATCATAACATTGAAGCTATCCTGATCGGCATTAAGCACCACAATAGGCATTGTTATACCCTTAGACCTTAGCAACACACCCTCATCAGCAAACGCTACAGCCAAGTATTTGACCCCCTCATGCTGCAACATACGCGCCACCTCGACATCTCCTGTGCCGTAGCTTCCCGCCTTGACCATCGCCACAAGTGGATGGTGCTGAGGCAGATGTGAACGGAAGTAATTCAAATTCTTCTTCATTGCTGCAAGGTCAACCTCCAAGGTCGTCGTGTGTGTCCTACGCTCCAAAAGACGCGTAACACGCTCAAAACGACTATCTCGGCTACCCTTGAGCAGAATTACCGAGTCTGCCCAATTCTCCCTTGCGAAGTTCTCGATAAGCTCATCTGTTGAGTGGTAGAACGATGAGCCTCTGTCGAACAACGAGGCACACTGCGATATGCTCTCGCCCACTCCTATAAAGTGGTCAACACCCGCCCTACGCACCGCCTCGGCAATACGACCATACAGCACCTCGTTAGACATACCGCTCTGGCGTATATCCGACACCACAGCCACACGCCTACGACCCATAGATTGCAGATGCAGAGCATCCAACGCCACAACCACAGAGTTTATATCCGAGTTGTAGCTATCGTCTATAATCATCGAGTTATCGATACCCTCCTTAAGTTCCAAGCGCATCGAGACATTTGCCGAGAAGATAGCATTATCGACACTATAGCCAAGTCGGCGCATGAGTGCCGAGACATGCAGAGCATCCACCGAGAGAGCATCACTAAGTTCCAACTCGTAGTCATCGCTCTCCACGCTACTATCTATAAGCTCTCTATCCGAATATAACTCCTTGATACGCTTCGCAAGTGCTGGGTACTCACTGCTATATATTATCGTCTTGGCACCCTTAGCCAAGCGCAACTTCTCATCTATCTTCTGAGCCTCAGACTCAAAGTTTGCCGAGTGAGCATCACCTATCGAGGTCACCACAACAATCTCTGGTCTGATCATACGCTCCAGACGCTCCATCTCCTCGGGATGTGAGATGCCCGCCTCAATAAATGCCACCTGCTCGCCACCATCCAACATCAGCAACGAGAGGGCAACACCAAGCTGCGAGTTATAGCTCTTAGGCGATGCAAACGAGTGTATATCCTCAGGCATTGAGCGCGCCGCCCACTCCTTGACTATTGTCTTTCCATTCGAGCCTGTTATGGCCACCACCCTACCTGCGAACTTCTCGCGGTGGAAGGTTGCAAGACGCTGCAAGGCCGAGAGTGTAGATTCCACCACGACCATACCGCAACGCTTATTAGGTAGCGGCATATCGCGCTCCACGATAAAGGCCTCAACGCCTCGTGCCACCATACGCTCCACAAATTGGTGTCCATCATGATTCTTACCATCAATTGCAGCGAATACTACCTCTTCGGTAGATACCACACTACGCGAATCTGTAGCGATGCTCCTCACTCTGAGGTCCTCGCCACGATGTTCGCCACCCACTATGCGGGCTATTTCAGACAATAGATAGTTCATATCATCAACTCTTAAAGGTTATTTCAACTCTTGAAGGTTACTATAGTAATACCTGCGCCACCTCTATCGGCATGGTCATCGGCAATGGTTGCCACATCCTTCACGGTGCGTAGATAGCGGCGTATCTCCTCCTTCAACGCCCCCGTACCCTTGCCATGGAGGATTGTAACGGTCGATACACCCACCATAAGGGCATCATCCACCAAGTCCTCGACAGCCTCCAGCGCCTCCACAGCGCGCATACCACGCACATCTATCGTATCACGGAAGTTGAGCTTGCGCTCACGAATATCCACCGATACCACCGTGCGTGCTGTCGTTGGGCGTGTTGCCTGCTTATACTCCGCTGACGATACAGCCTTAAGACGCTTCAGCTCCACCATTATCATCATCTGACCAAAGGCAACTTGCGCCTTGTTTCCCTTGATCATCTGCACCACACCAGGTATATCCTGCCCCTCGAGCTTCACCTTGCTGCCCACCTCAATCTTTATAGGTTTAACCTCCTGAGGCTTAGTCTCTATGACACCATCCTGCTTCTCGCGCTCCTCGGCACGCTTCTCTCTGCGCTCCCTGCGGCGTGCCAAACGCTCCATTTCGCGCTCTATACGCTCGTCATGCTCCTTGTTACCATTATCGACCCCTTCGGCAAACTCCACAAGTTCCTTGCGTGCTAAGCGCGTCAGCTCCTTCTCGGCTTGTGACTCACGAATGGTACGAATAGTATTCTCGATGGTGCGGTTAGCATTGGCAATAAGCTCCTCTGCCTCCTTACGCGCACGCTCCAATATTTCTCTACGCTCATCCTTGATACCCTGCAACCTATCGCTATAGGTCTGCTCCAACTGCTCAACCTTTCTATCAGTTAGGCGTATGCGGTCGCGCTTCTCTGCCCAATAACGCTTGTCGCGGGCAATCTCCCTAAGCTGCTTCTCGAGATTAATATGATCCTCGCCAGCCTTATCCATAGCCTTGCGAACGATATTCTCCGGAAGACCTATCTTTCGCGCCACCTCGATAGCAAACGAGCTACCAGGCTTACCCATTTCAAGACTGAACAACGGCTGTATATTCTTCACATCGAATGCCATAGCGCCATTCGCTACACCCTCGTTGCGCGATGCAAAGTACTTGATATTTGCATAGTGCGTAGTTATAACACCATAAGCCTTACGCTCCACGAAATGCTCCAATATAGACTCCGAAATAGCACCACCTATGGTAGGCTCTGTACCCGAGCCGAACTCATCGATAAGTATCAAGGTATGCTCCGAGGCCTCCGCCAACATAGCCTTCATATTTACGAGGTGTGACGAGTATGTCGAGAGATCATTCTCCAACGACTGCTGGTCACCGATATCTATCATCAACGACCTGAACAGCGGAAACTCCGAGTTCTCCAACACAGGGACAAGGAAGCCGCACTGCACCATATATTGAAGTATTCCCGTAGTCTTCAAACATACCGACTTACCACCCGCATTAGGTCCCGAGATAACCAATATACGCTGCTCGCGGTTTAGCTCCATATCGAGCGGCACAATCTCCTTACCCTGACTGCGCAATGTCTGCTGCAAAAGCGGATGTCGCGCCTTACGCAACTGCAAGCGCCCCTCAGTAGAGATTATAGGCTTCACAGCGCCGTTATCTAACGCCCAGCGCGCCTTAGCCCTGAGCGAGTCTATGCGGGTAAGATACTCCTCGATACGCGCCAGACCCTCAACATCCTGACGCAGCAAGGCGGTGAGCTCTGTGAGAATACGCACAATCTCGCGCTTCTCCTCATACTCCAACTCCTTAAGTTCGTTATTTAGCTCCACAACCTCCACAGGCTCAACATAGAAGGTACGACCCGTAGCCGACTCATCGTGTATAAAACCTGCTATCTTGCGCTTATTTGCCGCCGATACGGGTATCACCGCATGACCATCACGAATAGAGAGCATAGCATCCGCCTCCACAATACCCGAGGCCTTAGCACGCTGCAGCACCTGCTGTAGGCGCTTAGCCACTTGACCCTCATGCTCCTTAATGGCACGGCGTATATCAGCCAACTCTGGGGATGCCGATGAACGCACCTCGCCCTTATCATCTATAACACGCTCTATGGCGCGCTGCAACTCTGGATATGTACCCACACCTTGGGTTATCCTCCTAAGATTGGGATACATGCCATCACGGCGCGATAGTACGAAGCCTACGATTGAGGCTGCCGAGCGTATAGCTCTAAGTAGTGTTGCCGCCTCCTCAGTTGTTATATATGAGCCCTCCACAGCAATCTTATCGACAATTGCTGCTATATCATCCTGCTCGCCAATATCTGCTCCCGACTCCATGGAGATAACAAGACGCATCTCATCGGCAAGTATCAGACGCTGCTCTATTTCACGCTGCGATGTAGAGAAGTTCTCCGAGGCAATAACCTCGCGTGCCGACTGCATGGAGCATAGCGCAATCACCTGCTCACGAATACGGTCAAAACCTATCCTCTGTTCAAAGTTTGATGGGTATATCATACTATCTCTTATCTGCATGTCCGCCAAATAGCGAGAAGTGAACATATCTTGTAGGGTTGCACCTCAAATCCTCAAGCAACATACCGAGGTTTTCCCCCGCCTCGGTAAGCGATTCATAGAGTGCCTTGTCCGAGAGCAGTTTCGCTGCTGTGCCATCGCCCTCATTAAGTGCCACGAGCGTAGCACTTAGCAACTCCAAAGTAGCATTTAGCTCCGCCACAATCTCTTTCTCTGTCACATCCGCGGCAAGAGCATCGAAGTTGGCAACAATGCGCTCGATATTGTCCGTACTATCGGCCAGCGTGGTTGTAAACTTGCGAATATCCTCCATCGAGCCATCAATCTTCTCTGCCGACATAGCCACAAGTGCATTTATCGACTTGCTCGTACACTCCAAATTCGCAACAAACGATGTTAGCTGCTGCGTATTCTCTGCAATAAGTCGATTTATTCCATTTATGGTTTGCGTTACACCATCCATGAGTTCCGTGCCCATATTCGTAAGCTCGGTCAACATATCTACCTTAACGCTACTACGCAGTACATCGCGTGGAGCGATATGCTCCTCGGCATCACCCTGCAATATAGCAATCTCAACACCACCGAGAGGTCCTGTCGAGAATATCTGTGCAACAGAGTTTTCGGGGATAAACTTCACATACTCATTCTCGATGCTTAGCACCACTTTCACACTATCCCTACCAAGCTCTATTGCCCTCACATTTCCCACATCAACACCTCTAAGCGACACACGCGAAGACTCCTGCAAACCTGCCACACCGTCATAATAGGCGTAATAAACACCACTCCTATGGAGCAGGTTCTGACCACCAAGCCACTTAATCCCCCACCATGTTATAAGCAATACTGCAATAGCAAATATGCCTATTTTAAACTCTCTTGAAATCTTCATTACTTAACAATTTCTAAACCTTTGAAACGCACTATATAGGCATCCTTAAATATCTTGCGTACCTCCGCCAAATCCTTCTTAGCATCTGCCGAGGTGGCATAACTTCCATAGCAATACTTATACTTGTACTTACCAGTGCCTATAAGTTCCTTAACTTTGCCTTTATATGCCTTAAATTGATAATCATTCACATCCACCGAGTAGCTACTCGATATAAGCTGTATGGTGTAACCCTCGCTTAGTTCATTTGCCGCTTCGCCCTGCACCTCAGCTTTTGCCTTGTCCTGCACCTCAGCACTCACCTCCGCGACAACCTCCTCCGTAGCCTCACCATCCAGCGTCTTGAAATAGGTGATTATAGCATCTGCAATAGCCGTAGCCATCTCCTTCTTTGCGTTTTTCGAGGTCAGATAGTTGTAGTCATGCTCATTGGTTAGGTAACCCAACTCAATAATAACACCAGGAGCTTCAAAATAGTACAACACCGTAAAGACAGGACCCGCCTTAACTCCGAGATTTTTGAGTCCATAACTCGACATATTCTTACAACACTCCTCAGCAAAGAAACGGCTATATGGCTCATTATCAAGCTGTCTTGCCAGAGCCATCATAAAACCCATCGAGCTACGATCCAAATCCTTAGCGTCTATAAAATCTCCCTCATCGGCATAACGCTCAGCGACATTGTCGTTCTGTGTCATCAGCTTCTCGTTGAGCGTCAACACCCACACCTCACAACCATTCACCGTTGGTTTTTGATGAGCATTGGCATGAATACCAACATAGAGATCCGCCCCTCTCTTATTAGCAAACTCAGCACGCATGCGATTATCCACCGATTGCGCAGCATGGTACGACGAGTCGCAACTACGCGTGAGGTAAACATCAAGGTTTTCTGCCCTCGCATTAAGCTGCTCACGCACCAACTTTGTAACATCCAAAACATAATCCGCCTCACGCACCTTATTCTGCACCTTACCTGGACGAGGATTGCCATGTCCAGCATCGAGCACAACCACCCTTTTTGAGGTTGTCTGCGCCATACAACATGCCCCATTTTCCCCAAGAAGAAGAGAGGAAAGCAGAAGAAGTGATAGCGAGATTATGAGATTTCTCATAAAATAAATAAAATTTATGCAAATTATTACTATATTTGCCGAATGTTATGCACAGCATAATAGCCATGCAAAACATACCGTTTTTAGGTACAACAAACCCCATCTTGGCGGTTTGCCGACTTGGTCGGCAAAGTTATAAAAAATTATTGAATTTTGAGACATTTATTCTTAAAATATCTGACCTCTGCACTGCTTGTTGCGGTGTTCGTCTGCCTCTGCTTCGGCGTTACTAACGCAGGTGCAGGCAGCAATGGTCTATTTCAAACCAGAGATAGTGCCACTGTGGCCACAAACAAGCGCGATACGACCAAGCAGCGTCGGCGTACAAGTGGAGCAACATTTACAGATATCATTGAGGGCAAGGCTGCGGACTCTGTTGTCTTTGACGCCAAGAACAACATGATATACAGCTATAAGAGTGGCGATGTGACATATCAGGGTATGAATCTTAAGGCAGACTACATGCGAGTCAACATGCAGACCAAGGATGTCTTTGCCCACGGCTACCCCTCCGACACCATAGATGGCAGACCTACAACCACCCACCCAGAGTTCTCGGATGGTGGCTCGCCATACTCTATGGACACCATCACCTACAACCTCGACTCGCGTAAAGCCAAGATTAAGGGTATCGCAACACAAGAGGGCGACGGTTGGCTTATTGGTAGCTCGGTGAAGATGCACCCCGACGAGTCTATCCACATCGGTAATGGTATGTACACCACATGTGACTGTACAGACCACCCACACTTCTACATCGCCATGACCCAGGCGAAGGTTATCCCTGGCAAGAAGATTGTTACGGGATATGCCTACCTTGTTATGGAGGATGTACCTATCTATTTCCCAGGTATTCCTGAGGCCTTCTTCCCCATCAATAATGGTCCAAAATCGGGAATCTTGATGCCTACATACGGTGAGGATAAGAAGGGTTTCTTTATCCGTGATATCGGTTGGTATTTTGCCATTAGCGACCACATGGACCTCGCTATCCGTGGTGGTATCTACACCCTCGGTTCGTGGGAGATATCAGCCGTATCGCAGTATGTCAAGCGATACAAATACAAGGGTAACTTCAACCTCCAGTACTCAGCTATCCGCACAGGTGAGAAGGGCGAGGCTGACTTTGTGGAGCAGAACAACTACAAAATCCAGTGGTCACACTCACAAGATGCTAAGGCTAACCCCGGTTCTACATTCTCGGCATCGGTGAACCTCACATCAAGTGGTTATAGCCGCTATTCGGCCACTAATGTCAACGATATCCTCGCTACACAGACCAACTCATCAATCTCATACTCGAAGAACTGGGAGGGAACACCATTCTCCCTATCGTTGAACATGTCGGCATCACAGAACTCAAAAAACAAGACTATCGCTGTGACAATGCCTACCATAACCTTCAATGTTTCGAGCTTCAACCCACTGAAGCGCAAGGAGGCTATTGGTAAGGCTCGTTGGTACGAGAAGATTAAGATGAGCTACTCGATGAAGATGACCAACTCGGTGAACACCACCGAGGATAAGGTATTTACCGAGGAGACGCTACGCAACATGAAGAATGGTATCCAGCATACTATGCCTATCTCTACCAGTCTTTCGCTCTTCAACTATATCAATGTTAGCCCATCGTTCAACTACACCGAGCGTTGGTACTTCAAGAAGGTGCGTCAAGAGTGGAACAACGAGACCCGTACACTTGAGACTCTGGAGCCTGAGTATGGATTCTGGAGACTTTACAACTACAACGCTTCTGTATCGGCAAACACAACAATATATGGTACTTACACCGCCAAGAAGCCTACACGCAGACTTCAGGCTGTGCGCCACACTATAACCCCTAACTTCGGTTTTAGCTACGCTCCCGACTTCAGCCGCCAGCGTTACGGCTTCTACGAGACCGTACAGACCGATACCACAGGTCGATTTAAGGTTTACTCTCCATTTACCGACAATGCCTATGGAGTACCAGGTAGTGGACAGCAGTTCTCGCTAACCTTTGGTCTTTCGCAATCATTGGAGGCTAAGGTGCGCACCAAGGATACTGTGAAGAAGATAAAGATTATCGACCAGATATCTATCAACGGTTCGTACAACTTCCTTGCTGACTCTATGCGTCTTTCGACACTCCCTGTGCAGCTACGAAGCACCATCTATCAGAATATCGCCCTCAATTTATCGCTTACACTCGACCCATACGAGGTCTCACCACAGGGTGTGCGTTACGATAAACTGATGTGGAGGCGTGGACTACCTGGTCGTGTGCAGAACACAAGCTGGAGTTTTGGTTACACCTTCAAGTCGCGCGAGAATCAGAACCAAGTGGCGGGTAACGATATCACCTCTTTCCCGGCTGAATACTTCAACTCGTGGTCTGACCCATATGGCACACTCAACCCCGCGATGCGACGACAATGGATGGCAGGTCAATACTATGACTTCTCCATACCGTGGAACTTTGGTTTTAACTATAGCATCAGTTATAGTGCCCAATATGTAAATAATGGTACTACGGGATATAAGAAGAATATCCAGCAGACGGTGAATTTCAATGGTAGTGTCAAGCTTACAGAGAAGACGATGATTACCGCCAACTCAGGTTACGACTTCTCGGCGCGCAAGATGTCCATGACCTCGGTGGCCATAACGCGTGACCTACACTGCTGGCAGATGTCCTTCTCGTGGATTCCATTCGGCAACCATAAGAGTTGGGCGTTCAACATCGGCGTTAAGGCGGCATCACTTGCCGACTTGAAGTACGACAAGAGCTACACACAGTACGACTATATGTACTAATATATAATAATATCCCCATAGGGCGTGTTCCGCAAATTCTTTGGAACACGCCTTTTTCGTTATATATTCCACTCAATTGGCATAATATACCAATCAGCCACTACGGCAATATAATAAGTACCCCCACTTTCGGAATATCTGCCCAATTCGGAGGTAGATGTGCATCATCCATAAAAATTTGTTGCCATACCTTTGCAGCGTAATTAAAACAAATTATACATATGTTAAGACCTAAAAAGACAAAGATTGAGGAGAAGGTGGTAGAGACCTACCAAAGTATAGTGAGTGGCGTTGTTGGTGCCTACCAAAAGATTGAAGATGCTGTTGTAGGCACATACGAGAAGATAGAAGATAAGTTCGTAAAGCGTTTCCTTGAAGTAGAGGAGGAGAGTAACAAAACAGATAAATAACCAATAAACAGACAATATTATGAATAGTATTATTAAGTTAATGTGTATTTCAACACTATTTTTGGGTTCGGCCACAGAGTTACATGCCGAGGAGCCAGTGCAGGAGCAGGAGAAGGTTGGCTTCTTCAAACGCGCCTTCAATGATATGAAGGAGAGCACACGCCGCCAGCGCGAGATTGACAGAGCCAATTTCAAGGCACACAAATTGGAGGTAAAGGCATCTTTTCAGGAGCATAAAGCACAAAACAGCCGCAAGACTCGCAAGGCAATAGAGGAGAAGGAGTACGAGAAGCAGATGCAGGAGGCTAAGGCTCGTCAGGAGGCTGCTGAAAAGAGAATTGCAGAGGCAAAGCAAGCAAGATAGGTATGGGCAGTATCGATATTCTGTTTTCAGAATTACCGCACCACACCTGTCTTATGTATGGTCTAAAGCAGACATTCGAAACTTTACCTCACCTAAACAAACGAGTTGTAGAGGTGGGTGGCAAGAGCATTCTAATGAACAACATAATAGCTCCACCACCCACCATTTGCAACCCAAAATACCGTCGCACAAGCAAGTTAACAAGGAGCATAGTGGTGGTATCGTACTGGGGGAATAGGCTTACCGTAGAGTATAACGATACGATATGTACTCCTCGCGATATTGAGAATTTCAGCAACGCACTTGTGCAAAACTACCTATACTTCAGGCACCGATATATGAAGATAAGAGTAGAGGATGGCAAGGTCATAAACATCTTGGATAATCAAGTCGTCGCCAAGATAGGTTAAAAGTAGAGAGTCGTCACACTATCGTAACGACTCTCTATATGCCTTTGGCGATATACCCTCCACCCTTTTGAAGTACTTGCCAAATACGGACTGCGAGGGGAAGTTGAGTTCATCACTTAGATGCTTAATAGTCATATTGATAGACGACAAAGAGCTCTTGGCATACAACACTACATATCGTTCAATCCACATTAGCGCCGTCATACCCGTATGTTGTTTGAGTAGCGAGGATAGATACTTCTTCGAGACACAAAGCCGATCGGCATAGAAATCTATAGTGCGCTCCACTTTGAAGTGCTTGGCAACCAAGCTGATGAATCTGTCACAAATATTTTGTTGTGGTGTCATCGCCTCAGCAGTCGCCGTAACGCTATGAACATAGTATCCAAGTCCGTAGTAGTAGGCCGAAAAGAGGTGCTTAATGATCTGCTCCTGATAGGGATTATCCTCCTGCTTCATAATACCCGCCACCTGTCTATAGCATGCAAGGTAGGCATCTATAGCCTCCTGGGATATAGCATGAAACTGTGTATGTTTCAAAAAAAGTCGTTCCTGAAGAGTAACAGGGAGATTTAACGAATCGGTAAGCTCCGAGCTGACAACCATACCCAAACCCTCAAACTCCTCATCCACATCCAACGATTCAACAACCTGACCAGGGAGGAATATAGCCATGGCGGGAGCTTTGAGTGTATAGGAGCGGAAATCCACGATGCAGGATAATCCTCCCACAGTGATAACAATCTGTGTGACCTTCTCAATCTTGAACGGATAGCGAAGTCCCCTTATAATATTTCCATTTTCGAGTAGTTCAATACCTCCTACCATAGCAATATCTTTTTTTGCAAATTTACACAAATTGGAAGATTTGCACAATGATATGGGGTATTTTCACGAAAATAGCACCAATGCTCAGGAATATCTGCCCAATACTATCTCCAGCCGCCACCTAATGCCTTATATAGTTGTATAAGGGCGAGATACTGATCACGGATAGCATCGCTATGGTCAATCTCGGCGTTGAAGTAGCTACGCTGAGCATCCAACACATCAATATAGTTAATCTGACCATTGAGATACTGCACCAACGCCAAGTCCACATACTTTCTGGATGAACTCTTCAGATGCTCCATAAGACGAGTATTCTCCACCGCAGCGCGATACTCCTCAACAGCATTGCTCACCTCATGAAAGGCCATCAATACGCGCTTTTCGTATGCATAGCACTTAGCCTCGCATGCCGCGATAGCAGCTTCATACTGTGCCTTGCGCTTTCCGAAGGCAAAGAGTGGTGAGGCAAGGTTTGCCACCGAGTAGCTCCATGGCGCGGTGAAGAAACCCTCAAATGTAGCGAACTCGAAGCCACCCTCCAGACCTATAGTAAAGCGTGGAAAGCGGTTTGCCCACTCTACACCCACCTTTGCTGCAGCACTCTTATATGCAAGCTCCGCCTCACGAATATCGGGGCGGCGAGCTATAAGTTCCGAAGCGAGCCCCACACTCAACATATCCTCGGTAATAGCCTCTGGGAGCTGATTGGCACGCTCGATATACGAGGGATAGCTACCTGCAAGATATGCTATTTCATTCTCCTTAGCCCTAATCTTTAGCTTAAGATCCGGAAGCAATGACGCCGTACGTGCCAACTCCACCTGAGCCTGCTGATATGGTATCTCGGATGTCAGACCACCCTCAAAACGCAACTTCGCCTTGCCGACATTCTCACGGCGTGTAGAGAGTGTATTCTCAACAATAGCTAGTTCGGTATCGAGGGCAAGAAGCTCGAAATATGCAATAGCCACCTCAGAGATAAGTGTCATCTGCAATGCACGACGCGCCTCCTCGGTCTGCAGATATTCATACAAAGCAGCCCTATTTGTCCAGCGTAAGCGACCAAAGAGGTCGAACTCCCACGCCATGTTTGCCGTAAGCGATAACTCATCCTCAACCTTTAACGAGCCATCTGCTGTTGTCGTGGTCTCATGGTCGATATAACCCTCAATGCCCACCGCAGGGAACTGTCCTGTGCGTGCCACACGATGCCTACGCTCAAACTCCTCGATGTGTGCCGAGACTATAAGAATATCCTTATTATATTGCAGTGTGCGCTCGATAAGGCTCTCTAAGATAGGGTCATCAAAGAGCTCCACCCACGATTTATCAGCTATGGATATAGAGTCCTGCTTAATACTACTTATAAGATATTCTGGCGTATCCAACACAGGCTGAGCAACACGCTTCTGAGCCGTACATGCTGAGAGCATAAGCACTGCCACAGCACACCATAAAACTATATTTCGCATTACTTACTCCTCCTTGCTTTAATTATTGTCTTAATTCGATATATCCACACAAAGAAGAATGGGACAACCACAATACCTATGGTCATAGCCACCAACATACCAAAGAATACTCCCACTCCGATGCTCTGACGGCTATCAGCACCCGGGCCTGTGGCAAATACCAAAGGTAACATACCAAGGACAAAGGTTAGCGAGGTCATAACAATAGGCTTAAAGCGCATCACCGCAGCCTTTACCGTAGCCTCAACAACATCCACACCCCTATCTACCTGCTCCTTAGCAAACTCCACAATAAGTATGGCATTCTTTGCCGCCAAGCCAATGAGCATAACCAAGCCAATCTGGAAATAGACATTATTCTCCAAACCAAATATCACAATACCCACAAAGGCACCTATACACGCCACAGGTAGCGACAACAATACCGCGATAGGCACCGACCAGCTCTCATATTGCGCTGCAAGGAAGAGGAAGACAAACAAGAAGGCGAGCATAAGCACCACACCTGTTTGACCACTCTGCTGCTTCTCCTGATACGAAAGACCACTCCACTCAACACCTACATCATATGGTATCTTCTCCTCGACAATCTCCTCCAATGCCGCCATCGCCTGACCCGAGCTGTAACCATGTGCCGCCTCGCCAGTGATGGATGCCGAGTAGTACATATTAAAACGCTTGATAGCTCCAGGTCCCGTAGTGTAAGATGTCGTTCCGAGCGATGGAATAGGTATCATCTGACCGCCGTTACCCTTCACAAAATATAGGTTCATATTGCTCTGCGTAGCACGATATGGCGCATCCGCCTGAATATAGACCCTATATACGCGGTTAAATAGGTTGAAGTCATTGACATACACCGAGCCTGTAAATGCCTTCATTGTGGTGAATATATCCGACACCGAGACACCCATCAACTTCGCCATATCTCTATCCACATCGATATATAGCTGCGGTATCTCATCCTGCATCGAAGAGCTTACACGCGATAGCTCAGGGCGCATAGCAGCGTAGTGCAAGAGTGTATCTACAGCCTGCTGAAGCTCCGTGTATGTGGTGTTACCCTTTGCCTCCAACGCCATCTCAAAACCACCAGAGTTTCCGAGTCCAGGGATTACAGGTGGTGAGCTTACCGTCACCACCGACTCGGGATAACGGCTAAGGTCGCGCCTTACCCTACTCATAAAGTGCGAGAGGTTCTTCTCCTCGCGCTCCTCCCACGGCTTCATAATCACCGTAAGCTGACTGCGCGACTGATTAGTGCCAACACGGGGACTTGAACCAGTAACATTCAACACATGCTCCACATCAGGCTCTGCCATAAGCTCTGCTATAGCCCTATCAGTAACCTCACGAGTGCGCTCCAAGGAGGCACCTTCGGGGAGTGCCAGCTCTAAGGTGAAGTAACCTTGATCCTCCTGAGGCATAAAGCTCTGAGGCACCCAGCGCATCATGACAATAATAGCGACAAGAGATAGACCAAAGAGAATAAACACACGCTTTGAGTTGTTTAGTGCCGCAAGTATAAGCCTCTCATACCACTGATTACCATGCTCTAACCAACGATTAATCGCACGGAAAAGCCTACCCTTCTTACTTGGATCCTGATCCTCCAAGCGCAGATACTTCGAGCACATCACTGGGCTTAGTGTCAACGCCACGATAGTCGATATTATCACCGACACAGCAATGGTAATGGTAAACTGTCGATATAACATACCCGACATACCTGGCAGGAAGCTCACAGGCACAAACACTGCACACAACACCAACGATGTGGCTATCAACGCACCACCGATGCCACGCATTGCCTTCTTTGTAGCCTCGTATGCAGAGAGACCCTCTTCGCGCATAATTCTATCGACATTCTCCACCACCACAATAGCATCATCCACCACCGTACCTATGGCAAGCACCAGACCCAGTAGCGTGAGCATATTGAGCGTAAAGCCAAATACAAGCATCACACCCAGCGTACCAATCAACGAGATAGGCACAGCGATGGCAGGTACAAGCGTCGAGCGCCAATTCTGCAATGACAAATATACCACCAATATCACCAATATCAGAGCCTCCAAAAGAGTCTTATACACCTCGTTGATAGATTGGTTGATATAGTCGGTCATATCGAACGGAATCTCATAGCTGATACCCTCAGGGAAGTTCTTGCTTATCTGCTCCATGGTCTCACGCACAGCATGTGACACCTGCATAGCGTTCATACCTGGGAGCATCTTTACATCCAATACCGCAGCATTTTCTCCATTTATACCACTCTCCGTATTGTACGACTGCGCCTCTAAAGCCACCTCAGCCACATCGCGCAGACGAAGAATCGATCCATCCCTATTTGTCTTGATTACAATATCCTCGAACTCCGAGACACTCGACAAACGACCATGCGCAACGATAGGTATCGTAACATCTATACCCTCGATAGGCTGCTGACCAAGCACACCAGCCGCCGACTCACGATTCTGCTCCTTGATAGCCTTCTGCACATCCTGCACCGTAAGACCCATGGCTGCCAACTGCTCAGGGCGCACCTTAATCTGCATAGCATAGTAGCGGCTACCCACATTCGACACCTGACCTACGCCATTCACACGGCGTATCATATCCAACACATTGAGTGTTGCGTAGTTACTTAGATATATCTCATCAAACTTTGGGTCGTTCGACTTGAGCGTGATGGTCATCAGTTTGCTCGATGCCTGCTTATCTATCGAGATACCATTCTGCACCACCTCGGCAGGGAGTCGAGCCTCTGCGCCCTTGACTCTATTCTGTATCTCTACGGCCGCCAAATCAGGGTCTGTGTCAATATCAAAGGTTATGGTCACCGAGAAGTTACCTGTATTGGTGCTCTGCGACTCCATATAGAGCATGCCTGGCGTTCCATTAAGCACCTGCTCGATAGGTGCTGCCACTGCCTGAGATACCGTCTCAGCACCAGCACCAGGATAATTTGCCGATACCTTAACTACAGGAGGTACAATCTGCGGATACTGATCTACGGGCAAAAGCACAAGACCTATGACACCCACCAATACGATGAGTATCGATATCACAGTAGAGAATATCGGTCTATCAATAAAAAAATCACTCTTCATTCTTCTCCTCCTCGCTCTGGTTTACAATATCTACACGCATGCCGTGGCTTAGCTTATGAAAGCCCTCAACAATGATACTCTCGTTCTTACCCAAACCACGCTCAACAACCACCTTATTCAGCACCTCAGGACCGAGCTCAATAAATCGCTTCTCCACGATGCTATCAGGACGCACAACAAAGATATAAGCACCACCTTTCTCTATGACCAACGCCTTGTTAGGCACTACGATAGCATCCTCGTGCACATCCATTAGAAGGCGTACTTTGGTGAGCTGACCAGGGAGTAGAATATGGTCTGGATTAGGCATCTGCGCTCGCACCGAGAATGTACCAGTATTTGGATCTACCTGAGGGTCAGCAAAGTCAACTAAACCTCTAAATGGATACTCCGTATTATCTGCCAGTGTAATAGTCACATACGGATTCCAATCACGACTCTCAATCGTCCTACCAAGATTTACATTACGCTCCTTGCTTCTAAGATAGTCCAACGCCGTCATACTAAAGTTTACCTCCACTGTATCACTATTTACCACCGTTGCCAAAAGCGACTTACCTCCAGGACCTACAAGCGTACCAATATCTGCCGAACTCTCGCTTATGAAGCCCGATATTGGTGAGCGCACCGAGGTATAACTTAGCGCAATTTCTGCCTGTGTAAGGTCCGCCTCACTCATAACTACCTCAGCCTGTGCCGCCTCAAAAGCCGCAATGGCATTATCCAGATCGAGCTGACTCGCTGCATTCTGCTCATAGAGTGGACGGATACGATTTAGATCGCGCTCTGCCTTAAGCTTCAACGCCTCGTTCTTCTTAAGCTGTGCCTTAGCCTTCTCAACGCGCGCCTCATAGGACTTCTGGTCAATAGCAAAGAGCAGGTCGTTCTTATTTACATAACCACCCTCCTCGAAGTGCATGGTTTCGAGGTAACCCTCCACGCGGGCACGAATCTCCACATGCTGACGAGCCTTAATCTTTCCAGCATACTCTACATAAATCTCCACATCCTCAACCACCACAGGCTCTGCTGACACGGTTGGATATACGGGTACACCAGGTCGAGGCCACTTTATATAGATCACTAGAGCAACCACCATAAGCACAAGAGTAACAAGAAGATACCACACCCAACGAGGCGTACGATTTACACTCTGTATGCGATTTACAATAGGCTTACCTATGCGCGCTATCTTATCTGTAGGAATGTTTATCTGCATAATAATGCATTTTTATCTTTTAAGTTTAACTTTATTTTCAATATTATCGTGCAAATGTAAGAAAAAACACCTAAATTTAGATAAAATACCAATAAAAAAAATAGAGGTGTGATAAAAGTGATATATCATCACCTCTATCACACCTCAACCTTATGAGTTGCAATTATGCTCTATCGTAGCACAAGAAGGCAAATGGCGCATCAAACTCCTCGCCCCTCTCAAAACGCTCCTCTGATACCAAACGCCACTTCGAGTAGTCAATCGTTGGGAATGAGGTATCGCCCTCATAGTCGCGCTCAACGCGGGTGATATACATCCTGTCTGCAACACTCAACGCCTCAGCATATATCTGCGCACCGCCAATGATAAATATCTCCTCGTCACCCTCAGCCATAGCAATAGCCTCCTCCAAGGAGTGCGCTGTGAAAGCCCCCTCAAAACTACGGTCGGCGCGAGTGATAACGATATTCTTACGCTTAGGCAGTGGCTTTGAGCCTAACGACTCGAATGTCTTGCGACCCATGACAACAGCATGTCCCGATGTTATTGTGCGGAAGAAACGCATATCCTCCTTGATATGCCACAACAACGAATTTTTATCTCCAATAGTGCCATTCTGAGCAATAGCAACGATTATACTCACCATAATTCAAATCTTAATATTAACTAAAGGTTGAAAACAGTTTTTTCAGTTTTCACCTTTCCCTTAATTACCCCTAATTACCGTTAATTACCGTTAATCACCCTTAAAAACTTTTCAGTTTTCACTTTTCAGTTTTCACTTTTCAGTTTATATGCGTCGCAGACACCACACTTTTCAGTTTTCAGTTTTCAGTTTAAAAAGACAAAGGTGCCTTAATTGCAGGATAGGGGTCATACCCCTCCAAAGTAAAGTCCTCATATTTATAATCGAATATCGACTCCACGGCTGGATTTAGATGCATCTTTGGCAACTTACGAGGCTCACGACTTAGTTGCTCTGCCGCCTGCTCCAAGTGGTTAAGGTAGAGGTGAGCATCGCCCAAGGTGTGGATAAATTCTCCCGCTTCCAAGCCACACTCCTTAGCAATCATCATCGTAAGCAGCGCGTACGATGCTATATTGAAAGGAACACCAAGGAATGTATCGCCACTACGCTGGTATAGCTGACACGAAAGCCTACCCTCCGAAACAAAGAACTGAAACATTGTGTGACAAGGTGGTAGAGCCATATTATCCACATCTGCAACATTCCATGCCGAAACAATCATACGGCGCGAGGTGGGATTGGTCTTAATAGTATCTATGACCTTCCTAATCTGATCTATAGCACCGCCATCACCCGTAGGCCAGCTACGCCACTGATAACCATAGACATTATTCAAATCACCAAAGCGGTAACCCTCGATAGGCGACTCAACACCCGCAGCCGAGAGGAAGGTATCCATATCTACGGGCAACACACCATGCTTGATACATAACTCGTTGTAGTAACGAAAAGCATCGCTATCCCATATATGCACACCATTATCCACAAGATACTTGATGTTGGTATCTCCGCGCAAGAACCACAACAACTCATATATCACGCCCTTCAAAAAGAGCTTCTTTGTAGTCACAAGCGGGAAACCCTCGGCAAGGTTGAAGCGCATCTGATAGCCAAAGATACCCTTTGTTCCCGTGCCTGTTCTATCACCACGCACCACACCTTCGCGGTAGATCTTACCCAATAGCTCAATATATTGTTTCATTTATTTCAAAATCTCTTAATTCAACCTTACCATCTTCACTCATAGCTACATATTCCGCCTTCATTCCCGACCAATCGCCAAGGAACAACACCTCTGCACCATCAATAGCCACGCTATGAGCAAGGTGCATGTGACCGAAAATATAGAGCTCCACATTGGCATTATGCGCCTTATGCTCACGAGCATAATCTACCAAGTAGCCGAGCATATCCACCGTTATAGACTCAGAGCCATGCGACTTACGCGACTTACCACTCCACCAAGCACCAAACTTCAGGGCTAAATCGGGATGAAGCAACCAGCTAAACATCCAGCGCAACACCTCAGAACGGAACATCGCGTTCATAGCTCTTAGTAGTGGCTTATTATCTATATTTATATTGTCGCCATGCGCAACATGTACCTTGCGTCCACTAATCTCCATGACCTCAGGGCGATGGTATATCTCTATACCGCACTCTTCTTCGAGATACTCCCTTGACCACATATCGTGATTACCAGTAAAGAGTACTATTCTGACTCCGCTATCCGAGAGTTTTGCCAGACGACCAAGCACGCGCACAAAGCCCTTAGGCACTACCCTACGATGCTCAAACCAAAAGTCGAATATATCACCCAGAAGATATATCTCCGTAGCATCTTCTGCCACCATATCGAGCCAACGGCAAAAGGCATGCTCCGTACACTTCGCCTGCTCAGGTGTTCCAGCACCAAGGTGTATATCCGAGACAAAGTATATCATACTACAATGCGCGTCTTAGTTCACGCTCCAAGGCGGTCATGTTGAGTGGCGCGACACTCATATCTCCGTTACGATCAATGAGGTATGCTGTAGGGAGCTTCGATACATTGTAAAGCGTAAATACATCCATGCTATTACCACCATAGAGCGAAATCCAAGGGTGCTGCTGCTGGCGTACTGCCTCAATCCACACCGCGATATCACTATCAGCAGAGATATGATATACCTCAAAACCCTGCTCCTTATACTTAGCATATAGCTCCTTAAGCTCTGCATTTATATTATTACATAGTGCGCTCTCCAAAGTCCAGAAGTAGAGCAACACAACCTTGCCATCCAACTCCGAGAGTTTGTGTTTTACCTTATACATATCCTCAAGCTCAATATCGGGATACGAGGCAATTTGAACACTACCCACAAGGTCAATCATAGCCTCCACCTCGGCAATCTCACGCTCAACGATGGCGATATATGGAGAATCTGGATATCTCTTACTTACCCCATCAAGCACAGCACGGTAGTGAACAACCGATATACCATGACCATCAAGCTGTGGGATATACTGCTCTGCCACAGAGTGACGCATAGCATATATTGCAGCGAGGCTATTTGTATGTGAGCCTACGAAGCGCATCTGCGCCTGTATAGCCTGCTGAGCTGCGAGATAGGCTTCACGCTCGTTGTATGAAGCGCGTGTACCAAGACCCTCGGCTATAAGTGCAAGACGATCACACGCCTTGAAATACTCTCTATTAAACTCCCTTATAAGGGCAGACTCCTCCGAGCCCTCAACCTCATAGTTAAGGAATATATCACCTACTGACTCAAGTGTGATATCATCCTCTGGCGCAACAACAAGTGTTACAGGACGGCTGCCATGATTATTGCTTATTCTATAGAAACGAGGCGACGCATCCTCCTCGATAGCCAACTCAAATCTAAAAGCACCATTATCCTCCAAACGCACAGCGGCCACTCTTGTTGGCTCTGCGAATGAGTCCGACACCCTTTCCAAGAAAATGCTATCTGCACAGCTACCTACGAAGCGACCAGATATTGTTGTATTACACTTATTTGCATCTGTGGCACATGATACCACTCCCACCATCATTGCGATGGCAAATATTACTCTCTTCATTCTATTTACTACTTGTTCGTTGTTGGGGTTTAGTATTACGCTGCATCTTCTTACCGTTGCGCTGTTGGGGCATATTCTTACGCTTATGGTTACGCTGAGGCATCTTGCAGTACTCGCTACGCATAGATGCCAACTCCGAGAGGTCAACAACCAAATTACCTCCCGCCATAATGTGCATATCTCGGATTATAGAGTCGTTATTTGGATGCTCATGGTTAAACTCATAGCTCTTAGCCCTGAGATATTTACCTATGTTAAGCGCTCCACGAGTACTCGCCTCCGATGCTCCATTCTGATTTATCGTACGCACAAATCTCTCGGCATACTTACCATAGTGCTTAAACATCACACGCGACTGTGGATATGCCAACTTTTTTGGTGCAAGCGTAAGCTCCTGTCGCGAAGGCTTAGAATAGGGAGAGTCCACATCCAACTGAAAGTCGGACATTATAAAGAGATGATCCCAAAGTTTATGTTTGAAGTCTGTAGAGTCACGCAACGCGGAGTTGAGGTTGCCCATCACAGCAATCACAGCCTTAGCCTGTCGTGTACGCTCTTGCCTATCCTCTATCAGCAAGAGTGAGTCAATCATCTCCTGTATATGCCTACCATACTCAGGCAGGAAGAGTTTGCGTCTTGTATAATTATAATTCTTTCTCATAATGAATTTTGTTCAACAACGATAATCTTACCATGGGGCGATAATCCTTAACGACCAATTGAATTCTCTATTACGGTCATAATACGCCAAGCTGTTGCAATTCTAAGATAAAGCACACATCTTGCGCCCTCTCGGTACTGACTAACAAGCAACTTAGCCAGTTCCTCTCGTAGAAGTTGTATAACACGCGTTAGTTTTAGGCGCACGAAGTACGAAAAAGCGGAGTTTACTAAGCGTAAATGAGCATTTTGAGTACAAGTGCAACGAAGAAATAACCTCGTTATATAGCTTCTTATTCGCAGAAGTTGGATAATGAGTGTTAGTTTTAGGCGCACGAAGTACGAAAAAGCAGAGTTTACTAAGCGTAAATGAGCATTTTGAGTACAAGTGCAACGAAGAAATAACCTCGTTAGACAACTTCTGAGCATACAAAGTAACTAAAAAATATTAACATATACAAACTATGACTAAAATTTTACTTCTATCGCGCTCCAAAAGCATACTTAACTCTCTCAGCGAACGGTTACAATTCGAGAACTTTGCAACCATAGGAGCATCAAGCATCGACTCGGCCAACGAACTCTGCTCCTCTGACCACATTGATGCAGCCATTATCGATAGCGATATGGAGCTCGAAGATATGGGAGTGCCTATGATTGTCATTACACGCCAGCCCAATGTGGACTCTGCTGTGGATGCTCTGCGACATGGTGCTATCGACTATCTAAGCATGCCTTCAGATATGAATCGACTTCTTAACACGCTCCGCACACTCAATGTCGAGGACTACACCTATCGCCGACCCACACGCCACTCCATCAAACGCACGAACTGTGCCACACAACCAATAATCGGCAACTCCGAGGCTATTGAACATGTACGCGAGATGATTCGGCGTGTAGCACCCTCGGATGCTCGCGTCTTAGTACTTGGCGAGAATGGCACAGGCAAGGAACTTGTTGCCCGCTGGCTACACCTTAAAAGCGCTCGTGCCGAAGCCCCATTCGTGGAGGTAAACTGTGCAGCCATCCCTGCCGAACTTATCGAGAGTGAACTCTTTGGTCACGAGAAGGGGTCGTTTACCTCGGCAGTACGCCAGCGTAAGGGTAAGTTCGAGCTTGCCGACGGTGGCACCCTCTTTATGGACGAGATTGGCGACATGTCACTATCGGCACAGGCTAAGGTACTCCGCGCCCTACAGGAGAACAAAATTACGCGTGTGGGTGGTGATAAGGATATAGCCGTGGATGTGCGTGTTGTGGCGGCCACAAATAAAAATATCCGCGACGAGATACGCCATGGCAACTTCCGCGAGGATCTCTACCACCGCCTTAGTGTTATCGAGATTAATGTTCCACCTCTCAGAGAGCGCCGCAGCGACATTGCACTTTTAGTCGAGTACTTTATAGAGGAGATATGTTCGCGCCACAACATCACAACTAAAGGCATCGACACCGAGGCCATAGAGCTACTTTCTACACGCCCATGGACAGGAAATATACGCGAGCTACACAATGTTGTAGAACGACTTATAATCCTTAGTGACAATAGCATCACCGCCGAGAATGTTGAGAGATACTGCCATATATAAACCTCATATTCACGCTCTTCAATAGGCTAAAAACGAACCCAACACGCAATAAGCAGATATGCGTATATTCGACTACGAAATAAACTTTTTAGGATATTATTTGGTATTTTAAGAATAAAATCCTATATTTGTATTCGTAAATGAATAATTTTTAACTAAAACTTTAGAGCTATGAAGAAATTTTTGGTAGCATTGGTAGCAATGTTTTGCGTGACTGCTGTATCAGCACAGTTTAGCAATGTAGGTATTCGCTTTGGTTCAGGCATTGCTATTACAACACAGTACGACCTTAGCAAGGCCAATCATATTGATGGTCGCATCGGTTTCAGTAGTGGCTGGACAAGCATCACTGGTATCTACAACTGGTCTCTTAAGAGCTTCGACTGGACTCCAGGTCTTGGTAAGTGGTTCTTTGATGCTGGTGTTGGTGCTAACGTTGGTATTGGTGGTGGTTTCACAACTGCTGCAGTTGTTGGTTCTGCACAGCTTGGTATCAAGTTCAAAGATGCTCCTGTTAGCGTAACATTTGATCTTGAGCCTACTCTTAACATCGTAGGTGGTGTTGACCTTGGTTTTGGTTCTGGCGTATCTATCGCATACCACTTCTAATAAAACCTTATGTTATAATCGCTCGCGGGGGATCTACCTCCGCGAGTTTTTTGTAAACACGCGTCGCAGACACCTTACTTTTCCCTTTTCAGTTTTCACCTTTCATCTTATAAACACGCGTCGCAGACACCTTACTTTTCACCTTTCAGTTTTCAGTTTTCACTTTAAAAATATATGTGTTACAAGCTTGCCATATTCGACCTTGACGGCACACTGCTTAACACCATTGGCGACTTGGCTGATGCCGTAGATTATGTGATGCGTTCACGCAACCTACCTGAGCACACTAATGCCGAGTACAGACAGATGGTGGGTGGTGGCATCAAGCGCCTTGTAGAGCGCGCCCTACCAGAGGAACTATCTAAGAATGAGCAATATGTAGAGGAGTGCGTAATGCAGTTTCGCCGCTACTATGTCGATAACATAGACCGCCACACCACTCCTTATGAGGGTATGCCCGAGCTACTACATAAGCTACAAAACATGGGAGTAAAACTTGCTGTGGCATCAAATAAGTTTCAGCATGGCACCGACAGACTTGTTGCCAAGTTCTTCGGTGATATAGATTTTGTGGCTGTGGAGGGCAACCGCGAGGGTGCGCCACTAAAGCCCAACCCTGCCATTATCAATAACATCCTTAGTAAGGCGGGTATAGATGGTAAAGATGCAGTGATGATTGGCGACTCAGGCATAGACATACGCACTGCAGCTGCTGCAGGCATCGACTCCATAGGTGTATCGTGGGGCTTCCGCTTCGCCGAGGAGCTTTACGAAGCTGGTGCAACATGCGTAGCAACATCAATGGAGGAATTGGAACAGAGGCTGACTAAAAAGTAACTTAGCCAGTCCCATAACCTAAGAGTGTGAATAACTACCTCCAATCAAACCCTATGGGCTGCATATTTCATAGCTATAACAACCGATTATTCCAAAACAACCTACAACCTTTAGCATCATAACGACACCTCTCCGATAAAAAACATTGTGAAATATATAGTGTCCTAAGTGGTGAAAATTCATTAATTTTACATATCTTTGTATGTATAAAATTGTGTACCTAAGAGTCCAAACGCGCAAATTGGTGATTGTTAAACAATTAGCGAAATTTATTTTCCTATAACCCACCATGCAGATGCTATACTCAGAAGATGGTGGTTCGATTATAACTCTTTGGAGCACAATTTGAGATAGAAACAAAAAAAGAAGATAGTTATGAAGAAATTACTTTCGCTTTTGATGCTTGTGGGCATCCTTGCAGTAAGTTGTGGTAAGGAGCAGTATGGCAGCACGACCAACGGTGGTCAGAACATCGCACCATCGTTTAGTTTTGCACAGGGCACATACCTCGCGCCCAAAGTAGGTTACGAAGGTGGTGCATTGTCATATAACTTTGTCACCAACAGCAATTGGTCAGTATCGAGCCAAGAGGCATGGATTGAGATAGAGCCAGCAAGTGGCGATGCATCCACAACGACATTCACAATCTTAGTATCTAAGAACGATACGATGGAGGAGCGTGTGGCCACCGTGGAGATTGTTTATGGTCAAAGCAACACCATCACCATCACCATAAATCAGGATGTTGAGATCTGCGCGCCTAATGAGATCACATACAAAACGACCAATAATAGCACCTTGACTCCTACTACCGTTGAGGGCTTTGGTGCGAACTTTGTGGAGAACATCTACAAGAATGGCTATGGTAAGCTCCGCTTCGATGGTGCGATTGATGAGATTCCTGCCGAGGCGTTTAAGGGTTGCGCCACACTCAATAGCATCATACTTCCTGACGAGCTTAAGAGCATTGGCAACAATGCATTTGAGAACTGTTCTGCACTTCAAGAGGTAGTTTTCGAGAGCGAAGTCACAACTATCGGAGAGATGGCCTTTAGCAATTGCCAAACACTTCAAAATATCACACTAAGCCAGAGCCTCACATCCTTAGGAGCAAAGGCATTCAGCGAGTGCGTCAAGCTCACAACTATCACCATACCTGACGCAACAATAGCTATTGGCGCCGAGACATTCTACAACTGCATATCTCTTGCCGAGGTAAACCTTGGTAGCAATGTAGAGAGCATTGGCGACAGAGCGTTTGAGTTCTGCAGCAGTCTGGATGTAATTAACACTCCTGCAAGCGTTAAGAGCATAGGCAATAAGGCCTTTTCGCAGTGCCATGCACTTACAAAGGTTCAACTTAATAGTGGTATCGAGAGCATCGGTCAGCAGGCATTTAGCTATTGTAAGTCTCTCTCAACAATCACCCTGCCAGATACACTAAATAGCCTTGGTAGCTATGCATTCAACCACTGCGAGAAGCTCACAACAGCACAGCTAAGCAACGCTTTAACAGCTATTGAGACAGCCACATTTGCCAACTGCACCAACCTGTTGAGCATCACAATTCCAGCAGATGTAACCACCATTGGCGAGAGTGCATTTTTCGGTTGCGAGAATCTTAGCGCCTTCAACTGTCTTGCAACAACACCTCCGACACTTGGCACTTTGGCATTGGATAAGTACTCAAAAACCACTGAGGACTACACCACCGAGAGTGGCGACGAGTCTGTAAAGGAGACATACACGGTTGTAGCTATTGGCGCAAACATCTATGTTCCAACTGCAAGCGTTGATACATATAAGAGCGCTGCGGGCTGGTCGAACTATGCATCTAAGATTACAGGCAAGAGTTTCTAATCTCTCTCTTAGGTTATGGGGGCTGGCTAAGTTACTTTTTAGTCAGCCCCTCATTTATATTACCATATTTGAATGTCTTGTACAAAATAACGGCTTTAAATCCCCCGAGTAAGTCATTATTAACAAAGCGAAGAATCTCGCAGTAAGGGCGGACTTTCCACCGCCATGCACAAAAAAAGGACAGATCCCTCGGACCTGCCCAACTCTCGAACAAAGCAACTATTACTTGTTCTTCTTATCGTAGCGCTTTGCGTAACGGCTCATAAACTTATCCACACGACCAGCGGTGTCTACCAACTTCATCTTACCTGTGTAGAATGGGTGAGATGTGTTAGAGATTTCCATCTTATACACGGGATAGGTTTCGCCG
>JAZRRF010000060.1:0-22493 GCA_045650465.1 Alistipes sp. | reverse complement strand
AAAGTAACTTAGCCAACCTAAGAGAGTGAATAAAAAGATGTAGTTTTAGGCTTGCGAAGCCCGAAAAAGCGGAGTTTACTGAGCGTAAATGAGCATTTTGAGGGCAAGCGTAACGACAAAATACACTTTTTATTCACTCTCCTTAATTCTTTTATATAAGCGTGTAGCTGTAAGTATCGCCGCTGAGGTAAGACCTACAATCAAACCTATAACCAGACCATGACACCCTAAGTCCATACCATAAGCGAGCCAGCAACCTATGGGAATGTTTAGAAGAAGATAGCTACAAAGGACTATAGGCATGATAATCTTAACATCCTGCAAACCACGAAGCATACTAATAGATAGCCCCTGCACAGCATCCGAGAACTGATACACCGCAATAAGCAACATAAGCTCTGCCGTAAGGGCTATAACCTCGCTATTATCCGTAAAGAGCGCTGCCATAGGCTCTCTGAAGAGGACAAATAGTGTCGCCATAAGCACTCCCCACGCAATGCCTATATGGTATGTAGCGTTGACCATAGGGCGAAGCTCCCCGCGCTGCTTAGCACCCGCAATATGCGAAACGAGGATTGTCGATGCCGAGCCTATAGCCACGGTTATCATCCACGCGATATTAGCGATGCTGAAGGCCACCTGCATAGAGCCCGCTGCCACCTCACCAAACGATAGGGCGAGGATTGAGGTTAGGATAAAGGCAGCCGACTCCAATACCATCTGGAACGATATCGGATAGCCAATCCTAAATAGGCTCTTCAAATAGCTCAGCCTAAAGCCACGACCCTCAAAAAATGAACGATAGATGCGAAGACGCGAAGAGAGAAAGTAGTAGGCGCCTATCGCCACCATCTGCGCCACACGCGAGATGAGCGTAGCAAGACCTGCACCCTCAGCACCCATAGCCTCCACACCCCACTTACCGAAGATAAAGACATAGTTAAGCAGAATGTTGAGCGCATTACCCGCAAGGGTTATCCACATCGCAGTCTTTGTATTGCCTATGCCCTCAAGGAATTGCTTCACGGCAAGGAAGAGCATAAGCGGGATGATGCTCCACACCAACATATCGTAGTACGGCAACGCCATCTGGGCCACAAGCTCTATGTTCTGCCCTGGCGCACTCATCCACTCGCCCAGCACCGAGATAAAGGGGCGCAAAGCTATGGCAATGATTGTTGCCACAACACCTATAATAGCGCAATAGAGCAGACTGTTTTGGAAGATACAGCCCACCTCACGCCTATCACGCCTTGCATAGTGCTCACCCACAAGTGGCGTGATGGCTAATGCCAAGCCAAGCGAGGCGAGATATATCAACAAAAAGAGCGAGCTACCCAATGATACTGCCGCAAGGGGTATGGGGTCCTCGCCACCGTAGTTTCCCACCATTGCCGTATCGGCAAACTGCGTTGTTAGCTGCCCCGCCTGTGCCAACATTACAGGCATGGCAAGAGTGAGCAATCTCTTGTAGTAGGATCTATATTTAGATAGTGTTTTCATAACGCGCAAAGATACAAAATACCTAAGTATTTCTACCTATTTTCGTTCATAATTTACATCTAAGTGAACCGTGGCAAGAAAAATAGACTACCTTTGTGAATGAAAAATGGCGAGTATTTAGAGATAATAAACTCGTAAACATAGCAATAAAAAAGATACACTAATAATTAACATTTGAAATAATGGTAGATATTTTTGATCGCTTATCGAAGAATGCCGGAGGCCCTATCGGTCAGTATATGTCGGCTGTTCATGGTTACTTTGCATTCCCAAAGTTGGAGGGAGAGCTTGGTCCTCACATGATGTTCCGTGGCAAGCCAGTGTTGAACTGGAGCCTTAACAACTACCTCGGCTTGGCTAACCACCCTGAGGTGCGCGAGGCAGATGCTGAGGCTGCAAAGCAGTACGGCATGGCATACCCTATGGGTGCGCGTATGATGTCGGGACAGACAAAGTATCACGAGCAGTTGGAGCGCGAGCTTGCAGAGTTCGTAGGCAAGGAGGATGCCTTCTTGCTCAACTTCGGCTATCAGGGCATGATATCAATCATCGACTGCCTGCTCACACCACGCGATGTTGTGGTCTATGATAAGGAGTGCCACGCCTGCATCATTGACGGTTTGCGTATGCACCCAGGTAAGCGCTTTGTATATGGTCACAACGATGAGGAGTCGTTCGTTCTACAGCTTAAGCACGCTACGGAGCTTGCTGAGGAGCAGCGCGGTGGTGTTCTTGTCATCACCGAGGGTGTATTCGGCATGAAGGGCGACCTCGGCTTCTTGGATGTTATCTGCAAGTATAAGAAGGATTACAACTTCCGTCTCCTTGTTGACGATGCCCACGGCTTCGGTACTATGGGTACTAACGGCAAGGGTACAGGCGACCACTTCGGCGTTCAGGACCAGATTGATGTACTCTTCAACACCTTCGCCAAGTCTATGGCGGGCATCGGTGCCTTTGTTTGCGGTCCACGCTGGTTGATTAACCTCTTCCGCTACAATATGCGTTCGCAGCTCTACGCCAAGTCGTTGCCTATGCCTATGGTTATGGGTGCGTTGAAGCGTCTTGACCTTATCCGTAAGCACCCTGAGTATAAGGAGAAGCTCTGGGAGATTACCCGCGCCTTGCAGAAGGGTCTAACAGAGAATGGCTTTAATATTGGTGTAACGCAGTCACCTGTAACACCTATCTATATGAAGGGCGGTGGCGAAGAGGGCACAAACCTTATCGTTGACCTTCGCGAGAACTACGGTTTGTTCTGCTCTATCGTTGTCTATCCTGTGATTCCTAAGGGCGAGATTATCCTTCGCGTCATCCCTACAGCATCCCACACTATGGAGGATGTGGAGTACACACTCAACACCTTCAAGGCTGTGCGTGCTAAGTTCGAGGCTGGCGAGTATATCAAGCCTATCCCACAGATGGCCGACCCAGAGTTCAAGGTGCGATAAAAGAGATTTTGACACATTGTAGATTACAGTGTTTAGGAGGCTGAATGTTAGCCTCCTAAACTTTTTAATATAACTTTACAAATTTTGCAGATAAAAAATAAATACTTATCTTTGTAGTGCTGAGAAGTGTTCTTAGCAGACATATTTATTAGTGAAAGTGTTTCGCTAATCCTTGATACGAAATCTGGAAAATTTCTTTTGCGCAAGGATAACGATTACGCTCATCACTTGTATCAGTGTGTATTGTTGGTGTATTCTACACCTCCCCATACTGTACAGGTGTGGGGTATTGTTTATTTGCGCATAGGTATTCCAGAACCTCGTATCAGATAAACGAACATCTCCACACTTTCTTTGTTTTATAATCACCGCATTGGAGATGCTACGGTACACAAACTTTTATTATTATGAAGAGGTTTTTGTTTATTTCTATGTTTGTCTCAATGTTGGGACTTGGGTTGACTGGTTGTGAGTATGTCGAGGACTATTTAGATTATTCGAAGCTGACAATCTTGGATGATGGTAAATTATCTGCAAGTAATGCTAGCGCTTATAGAGATTTAAAAGTGACATTTAATGATACAGAGCATACTTCATTTGGTACTTATAAAATACCAAATAATACAGTTGTTAAGTTATCGTGGTCATATGCAGATCAATATTATGGTCAGTATGGTGATTATAAAGATAAATGGCTTAATTCTTCAGCAGAATTGATGATTGGAGAGAGAGAAACGGTAATTGTAAAACTAGTAGAGGGTAAAATTGAGATAGAAAGGAAATAACTGATTTATTGTATAATATGAATAATACTTATATAGTAAATAGTTAAAACAATCCGATAAGAAACAGAGATTAAAAAATTAAAGAGTTTAGGGAGTGTATTGCTCTCTAAACTCTTTTTTTTGATAGACAAAAGGGGCGGAGTATTGCTTTGGCGCAGTCATGGGTAGGATGGGTAGAGTGGGTAGGATGGGTATTGTGGGTAAGCGCAGGCATCATTTATCTGCAAGGCAGTGCAAAGCGCACAATAGCGACAACGCAGACTACCTCACACCCCCTACCCACTCTACCCATTCTACCCATCCTACCCATCCTACCCATCCTACCCATTTTACCCACAACCCCCACAACCCAAATTTCTTGTCAGAAGGGGTTAGGCTTGGCCTCGATAAAGAAATTCGGCTGGATGGAACATACTTGGCGTATTTTCCATTCAGCCGAATGATTGAGAGGTCGAGAATGACCCCTTATCACAAGAAATTTCTTGTCAGAAGTCGTGAGATGTGGCATATCACAAAAGAAACCACTCAGGGATAGTACAAGAAGTACAGCCCTGAGTGGTTTGAACTTTTGGGGATATGCCGCAGATTGCGGCTTATCACAAGAAATTTACTCGTTTGCAGTAAGCGCTGCAATAACAGCCTGTGCATTTGCAACATTTGCACCAGCAGTTACATTCTTCATAGCTGCAACAGCCTGATCGAACTGCTCCTTCTCGTTATAAGCAACACCAATGAGGTAGTAGATATCGCTACGACCCTCGTCAGTTGTCTGTGCAGCAAGTGCAGACTCTGAAAGTTCAATCATCTTGTTGAAGTCCTTCTTGCCGTAGTAAGCCTGAAGGGTAATCTTTGCCGCCATAGCCTTATCGTCAAGCTGCTCTGCCATAACGATGATGCCATCGTAGTCGTTAGCCATCTGAAGCTTAGCAACCTCGTTGTTTGTGTACATGTGCATCTTCTCCTGAGCAGCAGCGATAGCCTCAGCAAACTTATCAGCGTTCATACCAGCAATCTTAGTACAGATCTTCATACCCTCCTGGTACATATCGCTCTTGAAGTAGCTCTCAGCGAGGTTCAAAGCCATCTCAGTGTTACGAGGGTCAGCAGCATAACCCTTAGAGAATACCTCGATAGCAGTAGCATAGTCCTCAGAGTTGAAGGCATCAGCACCCTGCACCTGATATACCTGACCTACAAGTGCGCGGTTCTTGTTCATTGCAGCAACATCCTCGTACAACTCTGCAAGGTTTGCAGCCTCAGAGAAGTTTGCAACTGCCTCGTCGTAGTTCTTAGCGTTAACGGCAGCAACACCCATCTTGTTGTAGCATGTAACGATGAACTTCTTTGAGCCCACGATAGCCTTCTGCTGGTTAGTGTCTGGCTCCTCGATATCCCAGCTCGCATCGATAATCTCCTGGAACTGAGCAATAGCCTCAGTGTAGTTCTGTGCCTTAGCGTTAGCTACACCCTGCTGGAAAGTCGCTACAACATCTGTCTGAGCGAAGAGAGTTGTCGCACCCATAAGAGCAACAACGGTCATAATAAGTCTTTTCATAGTCTGTTAAGTATAGTTTTAGTTTCTAATTAGTCTGTTATTTTGGTCAAAACCAGCTACAAAATTACAACTTTTTTTAGAATAGCCCACGCTATTAAGGTAATTATTTGCGTAAACCACTAAAAAATTCCTGCATCAGAGCCTCACACTCCTCCCGAAGTACGCCCTTAACCACCTTAGTGCGTGGGTGCATGATACGCTCCGAATAGGTCGAGTAGCCTCGTTTATCATCTGCTGCGCCATAGACCACACGCCCTATCTGACTCCATGCCAAAGCGCCGCCACACATCACACAAGGCTCCACGGTGACATATAGCGTGCAGTCGTTGAGATACTTACCTCCGAGTGTTGACATGGCTGCCGTAATAGCCTGCATCTCAGCGTGTGCCGTAGCATCCATGAGTGTCTCCACAAGGTTGTGTCCACGCCCTATCACCCTATCACCCGCAACGACAATAGCACCAATAGGCACCTCCTTTTTACCTAACGCTCTAAGTGCCTCATCTATTGCCATTCGCATATATTTTTCATCTTTTTCCGCCTCTACCCTATTTTTTTCTGCCATTTAATACAACTTTTATATGAAAATGTATTACCTTTGTGAGTTGCAAAGATATGAAAAAATTTTAATAATATTATAAACATGTACAGAACACATAACTGCGGTGAACTCCGCATTGAGAATGTAGGTCAGGAGGTTACTCTTGCCGGCTGGGTACAGAAGGTGCGTAACCTTGGTGCTATGGCATTTATCGACCTTCGCGACCGCTTTGGCATCACTCAGATTACCGTTGAGGAGCACTCCTCAGAGGAGGTTAAGGCTATCGCCTCACAGGTAGGTCGTGAGTTTGTTTTGCAGGTTAAGGGTAAGGTTATCGAGCGCTCATCAAAGAACTCAAAAATCGCTACCGGTGATATCGAGATTTCGGCTACTGAGCTTCGCATCCTCAACCGCGCCGTGACACCTCCATTCACCATTGAGGAGGAGTCTGACGGTGGTGATGACCTTCGTATGAAGTACCGCTACCTCGACTTGCGCCGTCCACCATTGCAGCGCGCTATGATTCTCCGTCACCGCATGGCACAGGCAGTGCGTCAGTTCCTTGATAAGGAGGGCTTCCTTGAGATTGAGACTCCATACCTTATCAAGTCAACACCTGAGGGTGCGCGCGACTTTATCGTACCATCGCGCATGAACCCTAACCAGTTCTACGCCCTACCTCAGTCACCACAGACACTTAAGCAGCTACTCATGGTTGCGGGCTACGACCGCTACTTCCAGATTGTACGCTGCTTCCGTGACGAGGACTTGCGTGCTGACCGTCAGCCTGAGTTCACACAGATCGACTGCGAGATGTCGTTCGTAGAGCAGGAGGATGTACTCGAGATCTTCGAGCGCTGGGCACGCTACATGTTCAAGGAGGTTATGGATATCGAGTTCTCGGAGCCATTCCGCCGTATGCCATGGATTGAGGCTATGGAGAAGTATGGTTCAGATAAGCCAGACTTGCGCTTCGGCATGGAGTTCGCCGATATCACAGATCTTGCTCATGGTCACGATTTTGTAGTCTTTGACTCAGCAGATTATATCGTAGGCTTTGCTGCCGAGGGTTGTGCTTCATATACCCGCAAGCAGATTGACGAACTCACCGAGTTTGTGAAGCGTCCACAGGTAGGCGCAAAGGGTCTTGTATGGATTCGCGTTGACGAGGCTGGCAACATCAAGTCCTCTATCGACAAGTTCTTCACACCTGAGGATTTGAAGGCTATTGCTGAGCGTGTAGGCGCTAAGAATGGCGATATGATCTTCATCCTCTGTGGCGATAAGTTCAAGACACTCACACAGTTATGTACACTCCGCTTGGAGGTTGCCGAGCGTCTTGGCTTGCGCGATCCTAAGAAGTTCGCTCCATTGTGGGTTGTTGACTTCCCTATGTTCGAGTGGGACGAGGAGACACAGCGCTTCTACGCTATGCACCACCCATTCACCTCGCCAAAGCCTGAGGATGCACAGTACTTCGACTCTGGCGAGCTTGGCAAGATGCGCGCTAATGCCTACGACTTCGTATGTAACGGTACGGAGATTGGTGGTGGCTCTATCCGTATCCACGATGCAGAGCTTCAGGCTAAGGTATTCAACGCCCTTGGCTTCACGCCAGAGGCTGCCGAGGAGCAGTTCGGCTTCCTCATGAACGCCTTCAAATATGGTGCACCTCCACACGGTGGCTTGGCCTTCGGTTTCGACCGTCTATGCTCATTGTTCGGTGGCTCGGAGTCTATCCGCGACTACATCGCCTTCCCAAAGAACAACGCAGGCCGCGATGTAATGCTCGATGGTCCATCACCTGTTGCTCAGGCACAGCTCGACGAGCTATACCTTGCATTGGTAGAGCCAACTAAGGAGTAATCCCTGATTTAACAGATAAAATAAATGGAGATGGCAAACACAATAGCCATCTCCACTTATTTTTATCTATTCAACATATCCTCCGTAATAACAAAGACCCACTCATGGTATGTGCCATATTGCTCATCATAGAGTGTATAGTCATAGTAGGTGCAATCAAACGGATTTGGCTCTGCAGGGTCATAACTTCGTATATCCCACTCCTTTAACAACACACTATCCGTATCGTAAATCTTAATATAACTATCATCCCTTAAATCCCTAAGATACTTTCTACAGTAATCATCATCAATATCATAGAGACTATGGGAATCCTTGTAAACCTTGCGTTTGAATTTATAAACATACGTCAAATCATCTATATGAAGACACAATAGATAATTCGGAGGAACCGCAACATGGGCGACATCGAGCACGTTTAAGAAACCATAAACATCTCTATTATACTCAACAATCAGTGCAGATTGAGTCATATTTTCAAGGTATATAGATACATGCTCTACATACAATGTGCGCTTCTCCTCTATGTTGGTTTCTATTTCATTTATTGCAAGGGATATGCATGATACAGATGATAACGCAATTAAACCTACCACTATGTAACTAAACAATCTTCTCATAATTACTCATTCCTATCCAACATATTCTCAGTAACATAAAATGTCCAATCATAATCATCATAACTACCTTTGTAATCATAATCGTCACTATTGAACGGCGATTTAGAATCTATATATCTATCCTCCTTTCTCCACTCTTTTAGCAAATTACCACTTTCATCAAATATTCTGATGTAACTTTCATCATATAAATCATCAAGAAACCTTTCACAATACGCCTCGTTTATATCATATAAACAAACAGGATATAACGAAGACGTGTCATCTCCCACATAGAGCACCTTATATGTCGGTTTATCCGAATATAAAAGATACCAAATCTCTTCTTTTACCAAGCAGGGATAGTGATAGTAATAATCACCTGCAGTTTGTTTGATTACACACATTGGTTCATAGCTAATCTTTTGATATTTTGGGCCAACTAAATAAAATTCAACATACAGATTAAAATCTTCTGAGTGTATCCTAACTATTGCTTTTTGAGAAGTATGAAAATGCCATACATCATCTTCAATCCAATTCGAAATAAGGTACAAACAAGAGGTATTCAAAAAGGCAAGTAGAATAATTATTATGCTATGTAATATTCGTTTCATAAATCGCAAAATCAGCTAATTAAACACAAAACACCTATTCAACCTGACACAATTCTAATTTTGCATCTCTATCCACATAAAAGCTATCAGAAAGTGTGACCCTATCCTTAAACAAAATTGTTAGGCTTGACCCAGGCTCTACATGAATATTGCTTGTTTCCACTATATATCCAGACTCTATACTCGGCTCATCATATATCTGATTACATATTTGTCGATTTACCGAATTTTCGCCTATCCCGTATTCAGCAAACATATCAACTATTTCATCAACAAAGATACAAAAAGCTAAATAGATACACAAATATCTGCACAGGTAATTGTGACAGACTCTGCAATTTACAACTCTCAAATATAAAACCCAACGAAAAATTTGCTTTTCAAGGGAGTTTTTTGTACTTTTGTTCGGATTATACCATCATATTTATGTGTACGCATACCTAAGGCGCGCGTATGCGTGATGGTAGAGTGCGAGAACAGAAGATATAAGATATTAAATATCACACACTTAAAACAATTAAACTCTAAACAATTATGGCTAATACCAAAGAAAAGTTGTTCGCGGAGTTCCCACCAGTATCGACTGAGCAGTGGGAGGCCGTTATCACAACTGACCTAAAGGGCGCAGATTATGAGCGCAAATTGGTATGGAAGACTGGCGAGGGTTTCAATGTACGCCCTTACTATCGTGCTGAGAACCTTGCTGAGGTTGAGTATCTCGGTGCTGAGGCCGGTGAGTTCCCTTATGTACGCGGTGTATCTAAGGATAACACATGGCGTGTACACCAGACTATCGCAGTAAAGTGCGCTAAGGAGGCTAATGAGGAGGCTTTGAAGCTTCTTAACTCAGGTGTTGACTCACTTGGTTTCTGCTTCTGCGAGTCATGCGCTTGCGATGTAGATGTTGACGCTCTTTTGAAGGACATCGTTCCTACAGCTGTTGAGCTTACCTTCTGCGGTGGCGAGGCTGAGGCTTTGGCTGCACTTGCACAGAAGGTTTTGGCAAAGTATGCTGCTGAGCCAAAGGACGAGCTTCGTCTAAACTTCTGCATTGACCCAATCATCAAGTCACTCTCTGTAAAGGGTACTTGCGGTTGCAAGGAGAACGAGCGTAACTGCTTCGATGTTATCGCTGAGCTTATCAAGACTACAGCTGACTACAAGCGCGTAAAGGTTGTGAATGTAACAGGTTCTACATTCTCTAACGCAGGTTCTACAATCGTCGAGGAGCTTGGTTTCACTTTGTCAGCTGCTCACGAGTACCTCGTTAAGCTTATGGAGCGTGGTCTTTCAATCGATGAGGTTGCTCGCAAGATCCGTTTCACATTTGCAGTTACTGCAAACTACTTCCTTGAGATGGCTAAGTTCCGTGCAGCTCGTATGCTTTGGGCTAACATCGTTAAGGCTTACAACCCAACTAAGGATTGCTCATGCAAGATGGTTGCACACGCTGTAACATCTACATGGAACCAGACTGTTTACGATCCATATGTAAACATGTTGCGTGGCACTACTGAGGCTATGTCAGCAACTATCGCTGGCGTACACTCTTTGGAGGTGTTGCCTTTCGACTACTCTTTCGAGGCTCCAACCGAGTTCTCAAAGCGTATCGCTCGTAACTCTCAGCTTTTGTTGAAGCATGAGTCACACTTCGATCAGGTTATCGACCCAGCAGGTGGTTCATACTACATCGAGTCACTCACAACAAGCATCGCTAAGGAGGCTTGGACATTGTTCCGTGAGCTTGAGGAGAAGGGTGGTTACATCGCTGCATTCAAGGAGGGCTTCGTAGTTGAGCGCGTTAAGGCATCTGCAGATGCTAAGGATAAGTCAATCGCTACACGCCGCTTGATCCTTCTTGGTGCTAACCAGTATCCTAACTTCACAGAGGTTGCTGACGCTTCAATCTGCGAGTGCAAGGTTAAGCGCGAGGCTAAGGGTGAGAATGTTCTTACTCCATACCGTGGTGCTATGGCATTCGAGGAGATGCGTATGAGCGTTGACCGTTCAGGCAAGACTCCAAAGGCATTCATGCTCACATGCGGTACTTTGGGTATGGCACGCGCTCGTGCTCAGTTCTCATGTAACTTCTTTGCTTGCGCAGGTATCCGTGTTGAGGATAACACATTCTTCAAGACAGTTGAGGAGGGTGTTGAGGCAGCATTGGCATCTAAGGCAGAGATCGTTGTTGTTTGTGCATCGGATGACGACTACGCAACTGTAGCTCCACGCATCAAGGAGCTTTTGGGCGACAAGGCTATCCTTGTAGTTGCAGGTGCTCCTGCATGCGCACCAGAGCTTGAGGCACAGGGCATCACAAACTTCATCAATGTTAAGAGCAATGTTCTTGAGACTTTGAAGGATTACTTAAAGAAGTTGGGCATCTAATCAATTTATAGCTATGAGAGCAAAATTTTCAGATTTAGAATATAAGGCTGCAGCTGCAGAGTGCTGCGCCGCTACTAAGGCTCCCAAGGAGGATTGGTTGACTGCCGAGCGTATCGCCGTTAAGGAGAACTATACTGCAGCCGACCTTGAGGGTATGGAGCATTTGAACTATGCAGCAGGTATCGCACCATTCCTTCGCGGTCCTTACTCAACAATGTATGTAATGCGTCCATGGACTATCCGTCAGTATGCAGGTTTCTCTACAGCTGAGGAGTCTAACGCATTCTATCGCCGTAACCTTGCAGCAGGTCAGAAGGGTCTTTCTGTAGCTTTCGACCTTGCTACACACCGTGGTTACGATGCTGACCACCCACGCGTAGTAGGTGATGTTGGTAAGGCAGGTGTATCTATCTGCTCTGTAGAGGATATGAAGGTGTTGTTCAACGGTATTCCACTCGATCAGATGTCTGTATCTATGACTATGAACGGTGCAGTACTTCCAGTATTGGCATTCTACATCGTTGCAGGTTTGGAGCAGGGCTGTACTCTTGATCAGTTGGCAGGTACTATCCAGAACGACATCCTTAAGGAGTTCATGGTGCGTAACACATATATCTACCCACCAGAGTTCTCAATGAAGATTATCGCTGATATCTTCGAGTACACATCTAAGAACATGCCTAAGTTCAACTCAATCTCTATCTCTGGTTACCACATGCAGGAGGCAGGTGCTACAGCAGATATCGAGTTGGCTTACACTTTGGCAGACGGTCTTGAGTACTTGCGCGCAGGTATCAACGCTGGTATGTCTATCGACGCATTCGCACCACGCTTGTCATTCTTCTGGGCTATCGGTATGAACCACTTCATGGAGATTGCTAAGATGCGTGCTGCTCGTTTGTTGTGGGCTAAGATCGTTAAGCAGTTCGAGCCTAAGAACAGCAAATCATTGGCATTGCGTACTCACTCACAGACTTCAGGTTGGTCACTTACTGAGCAGGATCCATTCAACAATGTTGCTCGTACAGCTATCGAGGCTATGGGTGCAGCTTTGGGTCACACTCAGTCATTGCACACTAACGCTTTGGATGAGGCTATCGCACTTCCAACAGACTTCTCAGCTCGTATCGCTCGTAACACTCAGATCTACATCCAGGAGGAGACTAATGTTTGCCGTTCAGCAGATCCATGGGCAGGTTCATACTATGTTGAGTCGCTCACTAACGAGATCGCTCACAAGGCATGGGCTCACATCCAGGAGATCGAGGAGCTTGGTGGTATGGCTAAGGCTATCGAGACAGGTATTCCAAAGCTTCGTATCGAGGAGGCTGCTGCTCGTAAGCAGGCTCGTATCGACTCAGGCGTTGAGACTATCATCGGTGTAAACCGCTACCGTCTTGAGAAGGAGGCTCCAATCGACATCTTGGCAGTAGATAACACTGCTGTTCGCGAGAGCCAGGTTAAGCGTCTTCAGGAGTTGCGTGCTAACCGCGACAACGCTGCTGTAGAGAAGGCATTGGCAGCTATCACTGAGTGCGTACGCACAGGTGAGGGCAACTTGCTTGCTTTGGCAGTTGAGGCAGCTAAGGTTCGCGCATCTTTGGGTGAGATCTCAGATGCATGCGAGAAGATCGTAGGCCGTTACAAGGCAGTTATTCGTCTAAACTCAGGTGTATATTCAGCAGAGGTGAAGTCAGATTCAGCATTTGAGCAGGCTAAGCAGATGTGTGCAGAGTTTGCTAAGAAGGAGGGTCGTCAGCCACGAATTATGATCGCTAAGCTCGGTCAGGATGGTCACGACCGTGGTGCTAAGGTTGTAGCAACAGGTTATGCCGACATCGGCTTCGATGTTGATATGGGTCCATTGTTCCAGACTCCAGAGGAGGCTGCTAAGCAGGCTGTAGAGAATGATGTTCATGTTGTTGGTGTATCTTCACTTGCAGCAGGTCACCTCACTCTCGTACCTCAGATCATCGCAGAGCTCAAGAAGCTCGGTCGCGAGGATATCGTAGTTGTTGTGGGTGGTGTAATCCCAGCTCAGGACTACGATCAGCTCTATAAGGATGGTGCTGCAGCTATCTTCGGTCCTGGTACTCCAGTGGCTACTGCTGCTATCAAGATTATGGAGATCCTCGGATAATTCCTTAGAGTCATCATCTACTCTTAAACCAAAGAGCGGATGGATATACTTCCATCCGCTCTTGCTTTATGAATATGTGTCTGCAACACATATATTAAACTGAAAGGTGAAAACTGAAAGGTATGGTATGCTTCGCATAAGTTTTATAATATGCGTCGCAGACACCATACTTTTCAGTTTTCAGTTCTCACTTTTCACTTTTAACCTTTACTCATCACTTCCCAAAGCCTTAGCGTGTCGATGCACCTCCCAAAGACGATAGGCAAGCGATATGGTCGATATGCCGTATGCGACAAAAGCTATAGCCACAAAGATTATTACAGCCTCGATGCCAAAGGACATAGGTAGCCACAACACTGCAATGGCGAGAGCAACAATAAGTGCCGCATAGAAGACCACCCACCCCGCATCCTTGATGCCATAGTTCCTGAGCGAGAAACCCTGCACCAGCATCGTAGCACCGCGATAGAGGAGCCACACACCGAGCAACACGGGCATAAACATCTGAGCGATAAGGGCATTAAAGAGCAGAATGATGCCTATCACCACATCGGCTGCCGAGGCGAGCATCAACCAGCCGCGATTGACAAAGTAGTTCTTCGAGCTAAGGCTCTGTATAAGACCGAAAACTCCCGAAAGCAGTATCGCCAAGCCCAGCCATATAGCAAATGTATAGTAACTTGCAACAGGATTTATAAGAACTACAAAACCTGCACACATCGCAACAAGCCCCACAAACAGTGAAAGCCACCAACGACGAATAAGATACTCCGTCTTTTCGTAATTACTCTGATTCATAGTCACACAGTTTTTGTCCTAACAAGTCAATAACCGTGCAAGAATTTGACGAATTAAATAATAATTACTACCTTTGTCTATATATATAATAAGTATAGCAAAATGAGAGTATATTCAAGAATCGTAGCCATGGTAATGGCTCTTATCTGCGCAGTGACTGTATCAGCACGCGAATTAAACATTCTACCACAACCCACTTGTATAAATATAGAGGCGGAGGGCGACTATGTGGTGACACCTAAGACTCGCATCGTCGTAGATGCTACATACGCAAATCCAGCATATCGTTTTGCGGAGGATATTGCCCCTATTATTGGCAATATGAAGGTGTCAAAAAGGGGCAAGGGCATCACTCTCACTATAGATAACACACTACATAAGGAGGGCTACACCCTAACAACTACTGCCGAGGGTATCGCTATCGTTGGTGGCTCGGAGGCTGGCTTGTATTACGGTCTTCAGACCCTACGCCAGATTATCGTAACTAACGATGCGCATGTGCCTTACGGAGTGATTAAGGATGAGCCATCGTTCAAGTATCGTGGCGCTCACCTCGATGTATGCCGTCACTTTATGAGCGTTGCGGAGGTTAAGGAGTATATCGACATCCTCGCAGCACATAAGCTCAACCGCCTACACTGGCACCTCACCGACGACCAGGGCTGGCGTATCGAGATTAAGGCATACCCTGAGCTTATCGAGAAGGCCTCAGTGCGTAAGGAGACACTTATCGGTCACGGTCTTGAGCCTAAGTGGTGGGACGGCGAGCCTCATGGTGGCTACTACACACAGGAGGAGATTAAGGAGGTTGTAAAGTATGCCGAGCAGCACTATATAACCATCATCCCAGAGATTGAGATGCCTGGCCACGCACAGGCGGCACTCCACGCTCTTCCATGGCTTGGTTGCCAGGAGCAGGAGGTCGATGTATGGACTATGTGGGGCGTGACACCTGAGGTGTTGTGCGCAGGTAAGGAGACGACATACACCTTCCTTGAGAATGTCCTTAGCGAGGTTGTGGAGCTATTCCCATCGGAGCTTATACACATCGGTGGTGACGAGTGCCCTAAGGATCGCTGGAAGGTGTGCGAGCATTGCCAGGCTAAGATGCAGGCCGAGGGCTTGGAGAACGAGGAGGAGCTTCAGGGCTACCTTGTTACCCGCATCGAGAAGTTCCTCAAGACTAAGGGTCGCCGCATCATCGGTTGGGACGAGATATTGGAGGGTGGCGTAACACCATCATCTACGGTTATGGCATGGCGCGGTGCTAAGATTGGCGCATACGCTGCAGAGCATGGTCACGAGGTTGTCATGACACCACTGCCTATCTGCTACTTCGACTTTTACCAGACCGAGAGCCGCGAGGGCGAGGGCCTACGCATCGGTGGTCATATCAACTTCGAGAAGGTCTATACATGGGATCCATTCGATGGCATCTCTGAGGAGGCACGCAAGAACATCATCGGCGTTCAGTGTAACCTCTGGAGCGAGTATTTGAAGAATATCAAGATGGTCGAGGGCCAGCTTCTCCCACGCCTTGGCGCCTTGTGCGAGGTGCAGTGGGCTGTAGATCGCCGCAACGAGGCCACCATCCGCCAGAAGATGGAGTCTATGCGCAAGATGTACGATGCCTACGGCTGGAACTACGCCCCATACTACTTCGAGGGCAGAAAGTAGCGGAACTAATTAGTAATTAGTAAAAGTTAAAAGGCTTTGCCTTTTTAGATGTGAAAACTGAGAACTGAAAAGTGAAAGGTAAGGTATGCTTCGCATAAGATTTATAAATATGCGTCGCAGACACCTTACTTTTCAGTTTTCAGTTTTCAGTTTTCACTTTAATTTCTTGTCAGAAGGGGTTAGATTTGTTCTATCGCAATAAAAAATTTCGTGGGATAGTACTCATAGTACAGCCCACGAAATTTTGTTTGGGATGTGCCGAAGATGACCCCTTATCACAAGAAATTTTTAGATTGAGATGTTGAGGATCTCAAGCTTCAGCATCCCCGCAGGTACCTGCACCTCAACGATATCGCCAACCTTCTTGCCGAGTAGGGCCTTGGCGATAGGTGTACCGATAGCGAGCTTACCCTCGCGGAGGTTTGCCTCGTTCTCTGACACGAGGGTGTACTCAACCTCGCGCTTAGCGTTGTGGTTCATAAGCTTCACGCGGCTAAGAATCTGCACCTTAGAGGTGTCAATCTTTGTTTCATCGATGATGCGTGCCTTAGTCAAGGTCTGCTCAAGCTGCGCAATACGCATCTCCAAAAGACCCTGTGCCTCGCGTGCTGCGTCATACTCAGCATTCTCCGACAAGTCACCCTTATCGCGCGCCTCGGCAATAGCCGCAGCCGCTGCAGGACGCTCCACAGAGATCATGTGGTGAAGCTCCTCCTTAAGTTTGTTCATTCCCTCAGCTGTGAGGTAGATAATCTCGTTGCTCATAATATATACTTTTTATAATTATTATCTTCTAACTTGTTACCCCTTACCTGATAACATAAAAAAATAATGAATTCTAACCCTTATAAAGTTAGAACTCTCCGTTAAATATAGCACAAAGGTAGGCTAAATTTTCGGAATGGACAAATTTTTTTGGCATAAAGTGTGCCGTAGTGTGTGGCGAAAGAAAATAACTCAACTATGAAACACAACCACCAAAGCAGAAGCATTGAGCAGCTCCTTATATCTCCCTCAGAGATATTTACAACCATCATCCGCGAACTTCAGCAGGCGCGCAAAAGTATAGATATGGAGTTCTACATCTTTGAGGGCGACCGCATAGGCACAACCATAGCCCACATCCTATGTCGCAAAGTGCGACAAGGGGTGCGCGTAAGGCTTCTTGTCGATGGCTACGGCTCGCGCAACCTGCCACGAAGAGTGAGGCGCAGGATGATTGCAAACGGCATAGAGTTTCGTCACAGCCCCATACTGGGGCATTGCCGCAACCATCGCAAGATGATAATTATAGACAACACCACAGTCCTTGTAGGTGGCATAAATATCGCAGATAGATACATATCTGGCAACAGCCTCGGAGTATGGCATGACGCTGCACTACTACTCACCGGTGGCACAATAATCGAGGGGCTAAGCTCGTTGTTTGAGCATGACTACACGCATAAATCCAGTAGCACTATGGATATATCGCTATCCAAGACAGCACCCATGCTCTACTGGTCGGAGTGTGGAGGTGGCGAGTGCATGACACGACTGCTAAAGGATATTGTCGATGGCGCAGAGAGGGAGATAATCTTCACAACTCCATACTTTATGCTACCACGCAGACTCCTTAATATATTTAGTCGCGCCATAGAGCGGGGTGTGCGCATAAGAGTTTTCATACCCGAAAGGTGCGACATACTACTCCTTGATGATGTTATACACCACAGCATAGAGGAGGCAATACAATTAGGCATAGAGATTTGTGTTGTACGGGGAGCATTCCTTCATGCTAAGCTGGCGTTGGTGGACTCCTGTCGCGTGGTTATAGGTAGCGCGAACTTAGATTCCCGCAGTCTGAGCCTCAACCGCGAGCTTATGGTATCGAGCTCCAATCGCTCGATATGCCATACGGCAAGGCTCTTTGTAGATAGGCTACAACAGATAGCCACGCCACCTGGGGAGAATGAAAAAAAATGCCACCTTCCCGGTATTTTTATTCGTTCTATTATGCCGCTGATGTAGGGTAAAATTTATTTTAATAAAAAAATTAAAAAATATCTGTTAAAAATTTCACAGAGTAAAAATTTGTTGTAACTTTGCGGTGATTTTGCTTTTTTAACCCAAATAGGGATACGAAGGCAATGGAACAAATAGAATTAGGAATTAAGTTGAATTATAAAATTTAGAACTATGGCTACTATTGATCTTTCAAAGTATGGCATTACCGATGTTCAGGAGGTAGTGTACAACCCATCGTATGAGACTCTCTTCGAGGAGGAGACTAAGGCTGGTCTTACAGGTTTCGACAAGGGCGTTGTAACCGAGATGGGTGCAGTAAATGTAATGACTGGTGAGTACACAGGTCGTTCACCTAAGGATAAGTTCTTCGTAATGGATGAGACCACTAAGGATACTATCTGGTGGACATCTGAGGAGTACAAGAACGACAACAAGCCTGTAACTAAGGAGTGCTGGGCTGAGTTGAAGAAGTTGGCTGGTAAGGAGCTTTCAAACAAGAAGCTCTATGTTGTTGATACCTTCTGCGGTGCTAACGAGAACACTCGTCTTAAGATCCGCTTCATCATGGAGGTTGCATGGCAGGCACACTTCGTTAAGAACATGTTCATCCGTCCTACTGAGGAGGAGCTTGCAAACTATGGCGAGCCTGACTTCGTAGTATTGAACGCTTCAAAGGCTAAGGTTGAGAACTACAAGGAGCTTGGCTTGAACTCTGAGACTGCTGTTGTATTCAACCTCACTGAGAAGATGCAGGTTATCATCAATACATGGTATGGTGGTGAGATGAAGAAGGGTATGTTCTCATACATGAACTATCTTCTTCCATTGAAGGGTATCGCATCAATGCACTGCTCTGCAAACACCAACAAGGATGGTGAGACAGCTATCTTCTTCGGTCTTTCAGGTACAGGTAAGACTACCCTTTCAACAGATCCTAAGCGCGAGCTTATCGGTGATGACGAGCATGGTTGGGATGATGATGGTATCTTCAACTTCGAGGGTGGTTGCTACGCTAAGGTTATCAACCTTTCAAAGGAGAACGAGCCAGATATCTGGAACGCTATCCGTCGTGATGCACTTTTGGAGAATGTTACTGTTGACGAGAATGGCAAGATCGACTTCGCTGATAAGTCTGTAACCGAGAACACTCGTGTATCTTACCCTATCTACCACATCAACAACATCGTAAAGCCTGTATCTAAGGCTCCAGCAGCAAAGAAGGTTATCTTCCTTTCAGCTGATGCATTCGGTGTATTGCCTCCAGTATCTGTACTTACTCCAGAGCAGACTAAGTACTACTTCCTCTCTGGTTTCACCGCTAAGTTGGCTGGTACAGAGCGTGGTATCACTGAGCCTACTCCTACATTCTCTGCTTGCTTCGGTGCTGCATTCTTGTCATTGCACCCAACAAAGTATGGTGAGGAGCTTGTAAAGCGTATGCAGGCATCAGGTGCTACAGCATACCTCGTAAACACAGGTTGGAACGGTACTGGTAAGCGTATCTCTATCAAGGATACTCGTGGTATCATCGACGCTATCCTCGATGGCTCTATCGACAAGGCAGAGACTAAGCAGATTCCAATCTTTGACTTCAAGGTACCAACAGCATTGCCAGGCGTAGATCCTGCAATCCTTGACCCACGCGACACTTACGCTGACGCAGCTGAGTGGAACAAGCGCGCAGAGGATCTTGCTGGTCGCTTCGTTAAGAACTTCGCTAAGTTCACTACAAACGAGGAGGGTAAGGCTCTTGTAGCTGCTGGTCCACAGCTTAAGTAATTTAGGTTTAAGACCATATATTAAGGCGTGTCACATGTTGGCACGCCTTATTTTATGTAGCGCCATCCGAAAGCGATGCTACTTACCACGCCAATAAGCACAAAAAAGAGAGGCTGTATAGCATCACCACTATACAACCTCTCTATCTATTATATTCCCCCTCGGATTACTCCTCCGCAGGAGCCATCTCCTTGAGTGCCTCGCGGAGCTTGGCTGGGAAGTTACTCTTAATATCGCGCTCCATAGATAGAATCATGCTACAGATAGCACGAGGCGATGAGCTACCGTGACCAATCATCACAGGTGCATTGACACCCATAACCTGCAAGCCACCAACGCTCTCAGCATTCATAGCATCCCAAAAGTCGTACTGGAAGTATAGCTTAGGGATAATACGACCAAGGATTGGACGAAGTGCAAGCTTTAAGCGTGGCTTACCACCACCAAGCTTGAAGTTGATGCGATAGAGAGCCTCAGCCATCTTCAAGATGCTATTACCGACAAAGGCATCGGCAACAACAACATCGGCAATCTTGCCTGTGAAGATATACGACGACTCAACATTACCTACGAAGTTGTAGTCTCCATTCTCCTTCATAAGGTCGTATGTAGCCTTAGCCTGGGCATTACCCTTGCCCTCCTCCTCGCCAATATTGAGGAGCGCCACACGAGGGTTATCAATACCAAGTGCCGACTTGGCATATATCGAGCCGAGCAAGCCATACTGCGCCAACACCTCTGGCTTAGCATCAACATTGAGTCCCACATCCATGAGCACACCCTGCTGAATACCCTTCTCTGCCGAAACTGTGGGGATGAGCGTTGCAAGCACAGGACGAATAACGCCCTCGATAGGCTTGATGACCTGCATCGAGCCAACCATCATAGCTCCTGTAGAGCCAGCACTTGCGAAACCGTCAACCTTACCCTCAGCAAGGTACTTAAAGCCGACGCTGATACTTGAGTCGCTCTTTGCGATAAAGGCCTTTGCTGGGTGATCACCCATCTCTATGACCTGGGTTGTTGCGACAATATCGAACTTCTCAACAGGGCAGTTATGCTTATTAAGGAGTTCCACAATGCGCTGCTTGTCACCAAAGAGAACGATACGGCTCTCCTTGTCAAGATGGTCAAGTGACATCACTGCACCTTCAATTGCTACCTCAGGGGCGAAGTCGCCACCCATAGCGTCGATACCTATTCTAATCATAGTTCTTAGTTTTAGGGTTAGTAGTAGGTATAAAACAAAAGGAGCATACCGCTATGCGGTTGCTCCTTGTTTTAAGTTGTGAAGACTACTCTGCCTTCTTCTCGATTGCGAGCTTACCGCGATAGAAGCCACACTCTGGGCAAACGCGGTGGTAGAGTACTGCTGAACCACAGTTTGAGCAAGTTACTACAGTAGGAACAACAGCCTTGTAGTGAGTTCTTCTCTTGTCTCGACGAGTTGAAGAGACTTTGTGTTTTGGATGTGCCATGTTACAATATAATTTATAAGTTTTATGTTTGTCATTCTCTCTGCTTGGCGGTTAGACGGATTAACCTCCTTGCAGCCTGCTTATTTATTCTCCATCTGCTCCTTGAGGGCCTCAAGAACGCTACGATTGTAGTCGTCAAGACCAACAACATCTGCCTCCTCGACCTTAGCCTCCAAAGCCTCAAGTTCCTCCTCAGTCATCGCACCAAACGAAGCTAACATCTCAGGATTGCACTCACCCTCCTCATGCACGCGGCTATAAGGCAACGACAACACGATGCTCTCATAGATATACTGCGTGAGGTCAAGCATATCCTCCGAAGGAGATATCCACATCACCTCGCCATCGTAGTAGTCGCTCTCATCTGAGAACTTAACCACAAGGTCACCCTCATAGTCAATAGCTATAGGACAATCCTCCAAACAGCGATCACACTCACAAATTACCTCTCCCTCGATGGCCACCTCAAGCTCCAACATCGACTCTGTTCTATTGAGCTTGACGCGCACATCACAGCTACCGCCCTTGATTTCCTCGGTCTCAAACGCCTCGAAAAGTGCGTTATCTACCTTAAAATCAAAGTCATAGCTACCATTCTTAAGCCCCTTGAAGGCTATCTTATACAATCCAATTTGCTCCATTTCAGCACAAATAGTTTGCAAATTTACGACAAAAAACTATAATCTGCAAATTATTACTATCTTTGTAGTGTAGTTTTCTACAAAATTATTTTGATATGGCACTTTTAACTATAACCATTGACACCAATTTTGACGAGTTTTGGCGTTACAATCTTGTTGTAATGGCAAGTATCAAGCGCGATGATAAGCAGATCGAGCTGCTAAAGCAAGTGGATGAGATAGCACCCATTGGAGCAGAGCTTACAACTCTGCCATCAAACTACCCTGCCGATAGGCGAGTGATACTAAAGGGAGAGGCTGGCGATTCGATTACCTTATATATATATGTAATTCCCCATACGCTACCACACAACAAGTATGTACGCTTTACACCGCCCTTTGAACTGAAAGTCAAGGTTAAGCACGGCACACACAATATCTACACGCACCGCCACATGATAAATCAGTGGTCAGGCGAAAATCTAACGATTGATATAAAGACTGAAAAATAAAAATGAGAGTGAATAAAAAGTGTATTTTGTCGTTAAGCTTGCCCTCAAAATGCTCATTTACGCAAAGTAAACTCCGCTTTTTCGGGCTTCGCAGCGCCGCGATTAAGTGAGAGCAGAGGCTGCTTGCAGACTATGCCGAGCGTGAGCGGTGAAAAGGGACTTAAGCCTAAAACTACA
>JAZRRF010000059.1:0-25505 GCA_045650465.1 Alistipes sp. | reverse complement strand
CACACTACGCCATAGACCTATGTCTATGATGGTGGAGCCACTCAAGGAGCTTGGCGTTACGGTACGCGATGGCGGCGGACGACTACCCATAGAGGTTTGCGGTCCTATGCGTGGTGGCAAGGTTGTGGTGGATGGCTCAATGTCGTCGCAGTTCATCACTGGACTACTCATCGCCCTACCTATGGCCGAGCGCGACACTACAATTGAGGTTCATGGCGCAGTCTCTACACCATATATAGATATGACTCTCGACACCATCGAGCGTTTTGGTGTGGAGGTGATGTATAACGAGGGAGACTATTCACAATTTTATATCGAGGCGGGACAACACTACGAGGGTGTTGACTACACCATAGAGAGCGACTGGAGTAGCGCCGCTGCCATAATGGTTGCAGCTGCCATAGCTGGCGAGGTGACAATAAAGAATATATCCATGCTATCGCGCCAAGCAGACACAGCGATATGTCGTGCCTTGGAGCGTGCAGGAGCATCACTCATAAGCGAAGAGAACAGCATCACTGTAGCCCACCGTGAGTTGGAGGCATTCGACTTCGATGCCACGCACTGTCCAGATCTTTTCCCCGTTCTTGTAGCTCTTGCAGCAGCAGCTAAAGGTGTATCCGAGATTAAGGGCATATCTCGACTCAGAGGTAAGGAGAGCGACAGAGGCGAGGTGCTAAAAAGAGAGTACGCTAAACTCGGCATAGACATAGAACTCAACTACGAGGAGGATGTAATGCGTATCATAGGTGGCATACCACATGCCGCAGAGGTAGATAGCCACGACGATCACCGCATAGCAATGTCACTCTCAATCACTGCACTACGCCTTAATGAGCCACTAAATATCAAGAATAAGGAGTGCGTATCGAAGAGCTACCCATCATTCTTCGAGGACTTGGAACTACTCAAAGCGGGAGCCAATGAATAATAGCTTTGGAGAGATACTACACCTAACAATCTTCGGTGCATCACACGCCGAAAGCGTGGGCGTCATCATGGAGGGAGTGCCTGAGGGCTTACATCTTCCACCTCAGCTGTTTACCAAGGATATGGAGCGTCGTCGTCCTACACGCATGGGCGAAACAACACGCCACGAGGAGGATAGACCTCTAATCGATGGACTTGATGAGGCGTTTATGACCACGGGTAAGAACATTAAAATTACAATACCAAACAATAATCGCCGCTCTAAAGACTACTCACACCTTAAAGTCCACCCACGCCCCTCGCATGCCGACCTTGTGCAGATACGAAAATATGGCAAAGAGTACGATATCGCAGGTGGAGGCATAGCCTCAGGGCGTATGACAGCACCTTTGGTTGCAGCAGGCGTGGTGGCTAAGCAGATACTTCGCAATGCTAAATTCACAACCCGCCTTATCGAGGTTGGAGGATGCAAGGATAGCAGCTTGTTTGACGATATAATCGGTAGCGCAGCACGCGAGGGCGACTCTATAGGTGGCATTATAGAGTGCCGTGTATCGGAGGCTACCCCACTCCTTGGAGAGCCATTTTTCGACTCGGCAGAGAGCATCATAGCCCACCTGCTATTCTCAATACCAGCTGTTAAGGGCGTGGAGTTTGGCGATGGCTTCGCAGGTACAGCAAAGCGCGGCTCGGAGCGTAATGACACCATTATTGACGCCTTAGGCACAACGAAAACAAATAATGAGGGCGGTATCAATGGTGGTATCACAAATGGTAACGATATAGTTGTTCGCGTAGCAATCAAGCCCACACCAAGCATCGCAAAGGAGCAACTTAGCTACAACTTCGAACAAGGAGCTGCCACCCCACTTATCATAGGTGGTCGCCACGATGCCTGCATAGCGCGCCGTGCTATGGTCGTTGTCGAGGCTATGGTGGCAATAGCCCTTGCAGACCTCTCGCTAAGAGCATAAAATATGGCTACAAGACGCGATATATTAAACCTAATAACAAAGGCTATAGAGCCAATGTATGGCGTAGAGGAGTCTCGCCAGATTGCCGAGATGATTATCCTGGCTAAGGGAAACATCTCGCGCAATGACCTTATCATAGAGCCTAATAAAGAGCTTGTAATCGAGAAGTTAGAGGTTATTATCGAGGAGCTACAAAAGTGGCGACCTGTGCAGTATATCATTGGTCATGCCGACTTCTGCAATATGGAGCTTGAGGTTGGCGAGGGTGTGCTCATACCCCGTCCCGAGACAGAGGAGCTTGTTGAGTGGATAGCATCCGAGAGCAAGCCCGGGGCCACGATACTCGATATAGGAACAGGCTCTGGATGTATAGCCATAGCACTCAGCCGCGCCATACGAAGTAGCCGCGTATGGGCAATGGATATATCACCTAAGGCATTGGATATAGCCCGCACAAACGGAGAAGAGTATGCCCCCGAGGTGCAATTTGTTAAGGGCGATGCCTTAGATGAGTTCGACAGACTATTTGACACAAAGTTCGATGTTGTGGTCTCTAATCCGCCATATATACCCCAGTCGGATATATCGCTTATGCGCGCTAATGTTACAGAGCATGAGCCTAAAACGGCACTCTTTGTACCAGATGATGACCCACTACTCTTCTATCGCGCTATAGCACAAAGATCTCGACACCTGCTCAACGATGGTGGGAAACTCTACTTCGAGATATATGAGGCTCTCGCCACAGAGATGATTACAATGCTCAAGAGCGAAGGATACGAGAATGTCATCCTACGCGAGGACTTTAGAGGTAAACCAAGGATGATATGCGCGACACGACAATAGATAAACACCACGAACGCAAGAGCAAAACAGCCGCCCAGGCACTACAAGCGCTTATGCGACTATGTTCGCGTGCCGAGAAGTCGTCGGGCGATGCCCTGCGACTAATGCATACTTGGGATGTACCAGAGGGAGAGCGCCGAAGTGTACTTGAGAGGCTTGTAGAACTACGCTTTATTGACGATGCACGCTATGCCGAGGCATATACACGCGAGAAGAGCCAACTTGCGGGCTGGGGCGCAAAGAAGATAGCACTACACCTACGCCAAAAAGGTGTCGATAAGGAGATTATCACGCGCACCCTATCTGCACTCGATAATAGCGAACAACAGGAGATACTGGAGGATAAACTTCGAAAGAAACTGCATACCATAAAGGCAAATAATCGCTACGAACTGCGCGGCAAACTGCTTAGATACGCAATGAGTCTGGGCTATGAATACGATAGCGCAAAGGATATAATTGATAAAATTACAACCGAGGAGTAATAAAAATTTTGTAAATCGATATATTTTACTTACTTTTGCACCGCAAAGATTGCTTGTACAAGGGCTGCCACTGTGATACGCTGCTAAGTAAGCGAGTAATAGATAGACAAACAAGAACTTGTATAGCAAAAGTGTAAATATTTAAGGATGGTTCCGTAGCTCAGCTGGATAGAGCAACAGCCTTCTAAGCTGTGGGTCGTGGGTTCGAATCCCGCCGGAATCACTTTTGCAAACGACAACGACAGAGCGTGCGCTCTGTCGTTTTTTTGTGGCTTAATCCTTCGTGAGTAAACTCCCGAGTACAAGCCTCAAAACCCACGCCCGATAAATCGGTCTGTCGTTTGCAAAACCACCCCGGCAGTAGTTTCTTTATATGGGGTTGCGGGGATAATTGTCTGTTTATTACTCGGCTTTCAGCCTCCACAGTAAGGTATCCCCGCTAGCTTGAGCTACACTCTGCGCTTCGAATCCCGCCGGAATCACGAAAGAACTAAAAAATATAAGGAGTCCCAAAAGGACTCCTATATTATTTTATTCATTTCGAGATAGTTAGCGGTGAAATCGAACCCACCAAAAATCGCTGAAAAATCACGGTTTTTTACCCGAAAAATACCCCCAAATTTTTATCATAAATTTAGGGGATTTTGTGAGGGGTATAAGCTATTTACCTATTCCCATTTATGTAATATTTGTGTTATACCAGTTATCTAGTAATGTATTATTGCCTTAGTGTTATTATGTATTTCATGCTGTAGAATCTCAATAATATCAAGTATTAGCTCATTTGCTCGTGCTTTTTGCTTATATTTGGCTTTATCATATGTCTCTACTATGCTATTTAACTCATGAACTTTATCTTTAAGATTATTGGGATTCTTTGCCAAATGATATAATCTGCCGAAAGACGACAACACTTCTTTAAAAGGAGATATAATGGGATTAATGTCTGCTCCTTTGTACCAATCATTTTTTCGCGTTTTATCTAAAAAATACTTACTTTCAGTTTGAAACCTTCCAAGTAAAGTCTCCATATCAAAAGTTTCTTTAAGTTGCAAGGTCTCTTCTTTATAATGTTTGGCATTTTTTGCAGATATAAATGCCCAGATAGAACATCCTATTGATGCAATAGTCACAACAATTGAAACCACGGTAAGTGTCATATTCAAACTATCTATACTCGTCATAATACTCCAAGAGGCAAAGTTGTGATTCTAATTTCATAGAAAATTTATCAATAGTTTCATCGTCCCAATCATAATTTTCTTTAATATATCTTTCAAAATCCTCAATGGATAGATGCTCATGATTTATGTGTAATGACACAACAAAAGCATTCCATCTTCTATCATCTAATGGATGTGCCGATAATGGAAATGCACTTAGCCATGTATTTAATGAATTATACGACAATGGAATTACATCTTCAATAGTGTAATCTTCGGTATTTTCCTGAATAGTGTTACCATGTCGTTTTTTTATTGTCACAAATACCTTATCACGAAAAGTATCTAACAACTTATTGTATTTAACACAATCAATGTGCGAAATACCACTTTCAGGCATTGGTATGATATTTATTATAGCAACCACATTGGCTTCTATGTTAGGATATAATATTAATCGTGAATAAGGTAAATTGGGTTCATGTAAATCAATAGAAAAAGAATCTTGAGAGCCGTGATTTGAATATTTGTTAATCGTATATCCTTGGTCCCTAGAAACTTGAGCGATAATTTCTAATAAATCTATAGGTTGTTGATTTTCGTTGCATACTAATGCACAATCTTTATATCTCTTCATAATACAATATTAAATTACTCTTCAAAATAGTCACTATCTATTTGTTTGATTTCATACACTTGGCGTGGTGATACCCCGAGATTGTACTCAATCATATATTTGCACAATTGTTCACCATCAATTAACACGATCTTTGATTGAACCTCCTTTGCGCATTTCTTTGCTTCATCAGTAAAAGTTGATGTTGTAATGAATACACCTTTGGATGCATGCTTCATGTTTATGGCACCAACAAAGGCTTGAATCTCTTTACGACCCACAGTCCCTTTGTCCCATCTCTTTGCTTGAATGTAAATAGTGTCAAGACCTAATTTATCCTCTTTGATTACGCCATCTATCCCTTCATCGTGAGAATATTGAGTAACACTTGCTGCATCTTCAAAACTACCTCCATATCCCATTTTAACGAGTAGTTCAACAACTAATTTCTCAAAGAAAGATGGAGACATTTCCAAAATTTTCGCTAATAGATCTTTCGCCAATGCACTATTAATCTGACTAAAGGCATCGTCAATAATATCAGTTGGGGTACTCTCCTCAACCTGGTTGTTAGTATCTGTCGAGGACTGCACTATTGGCTTAGGCTTACCTCCTCGACCTACTACAAACCTTGCAAATGAAGGTATTTGCATAAGATCAATTTTATCAAAACCATCTTTATGCTCGGATAAAAATCTTCTGCCAAAATCACTGATTATGTACGAGCCTCTTTTGGGCGAGTCTATGAACCCTGCTTGTAAGAAATATGACACAGTCCATGATACTCTATCGGAAACCATTGTTTTCTTTCCACTTTTAATCAACCTACCTGCATCTTCTTCTGACAACTTAAAATAGTTGATAACATATTCTCTTAGTAATCCTTGCGTATATGTTTTACCATCACTCAAACATTGTAAACATGGCAGAAAGAAATTGTCAAATTTAGGTATCATAGTCTAATGCTTTAATGTTTATACACAAAGGTAGTAATAATTTTTGAAATGTAGGCAATAGTGATAAACTTAATATAACAACCTCACCTCACCTTACCTAGCCCCACACTAATTTTCTGATAAAAATTTTGGGGGTATTTTTCGGGTGAAAAACCGTGATTTTTGAGGAATTTTTGGTGGGCTTCGAAAACCGTCTAACTATCTCGAAATGAATAAAATAATATGAGGCTGACCAAAAGCCTTACAGACTTTTTAGTCAGCCTCTTTACCAATAAATCTATTTAATAATCGTCTAACCTTTTGAGTTAGAACAAATTTAGGTCACCTAAATATTATAAGTTAGAACTAAGTTATAGCCTAAAACCACGCCATAGCCTCATCCTCACCATGTAACAATGAGCGCAATGTGGTACTATTCTCCTTTATAGACTCGGGAATAACCGTGCGAACATAGGTCATAACCTCATTCGAGCCATTCAATGCCGTGAGCACCATGGTATCAGGGTTTGGGATAGCCACGCCATACTGCGAGCCCCATGGGCTATTATCGCTATAAGCACCTATGAGTGTCATACCGTTAGTGTACCATGTACCATCATAGAAGCGGTAGCGACCCTCACCAACCTGCTGGTATAGCTCGAATGTACCATCCTCATTGAAAGCAACATAGGCCTCTGCCGAGAACTCTTCGGCTGTGCAATGCCACTCGCCAAAGATTTTTGGCATGATAGACTCCACAGGTTTATCCTCTCCACAACCTGTACCCACAAGAGCCATTGCCACCAATATAGTATAAAGTAGTCGTTTCATTAGAACCATCCTCCATTTGTTGTGGTGACACCGCGCGAGATTATAGATACCTCCTTCTCAATCTGCGTACCACCAATGTTAGTACCACCGCCCAACTGACCGCCACCAGCAATTGCCGATATGCGAATCTTTGCCGAACCACGCTCGTTGCACTTGATATTAAGCATGCCATCCTTAATCTTTGGCTTTGTGCTAATACCCAATATACTCTTTGCCTCGTCATCATAGGTAACATCTATGTATGTAAGATCCGAAGATGAAGCTCCGAAATACTCATCGAGGCTAACGACAGAGTTTTCACCTGCACGCACCATGATTGATGGCGTACCCTCAATCTGCATCAACAAACGCCACGCGTCGATAGCTCCTGTACCCATACGCTTGTAGTAGTCCTTGAGGGATATGGATACATTCTCCAATGGATACTCCTTCGTACCCGACATGGTGAGTGAGTTGATATCGTTCACCGAAGTAAGGATCATAGCGCGGAACTCATCAGCGGTGAATTTCTTGCCAAGTTTACCAGCATAGGCTATACCAAGAGCCGCAACACCCGACACATGGGGACATGCCATAGAGGTACCAGACATCCAAGCATACTCTCCCGCTACCTCAGAGATACATGTAGAGAGAATCTGCGAGTAGTCATAGCTACCGTCTGCGGCTGCAATATGGTCACCACCCGGAGCAGCAATATTACAACCACGACCATAGTTGGTGTACCACGCAGGCAAGAAGTCTGGTCCGTATGCCGTTACCGAGATACACAAAGGCAACGCACCTGGATAGTCCGAGTTTGAAGCGCCCTCATTACCCGCTGCGAAGATAGCTATATTGGCATCCAAGGCTGGGTGGTTAGCATTCTCAGGGTCCAAGAAATACTTAATAGCTCGATATTCAAGCGTCGATGCATTGATATAGGCATTATCGTTTGGATAGGCATTATAGTTATAGCCATAGGAGCACTGTGCGATACAAGCACCATTATCGGCAGCATAGGTGAACGCCTCGGAAATAGCACGATTGTCTGCCGACATACCGCCCTCGAAGATCTGGCATGACATCAGACGCACGCCATCACCCACGCCTGAGCCTCCTGCAATGGAGCTAACACCAATATTATTGTTATTTGTAGCACCAATAATTCCTGCCACATGAGTTCCATGACCCGACTCACCATCTACAAGCCAGTTGATTGCACCATGGGAGTAACCCTCGCTGCAGAAATTATAGCCATAAATATCATCCACATAGCCATTACCATCATCATCGACACCCTCCATACCATTAAGCTCCGCATTGTTTGTCCACATAGCATCCTTAAGATCTGGGTGGGTATATTTCACAGGAGCATCGCATATAGCCACAACGACATCTGGCGAGCCTGTGGTCAAACGCCACGCATCCTTGACGCCCACATCTGCACCCTCACGAGCTGTAACAGCAATAGCCGTATTACCCGTATTGTGAAGGTTCCACTGCCAATTACTCATAGCGTCATTAAAGCTCATATCAACAGCTAATGTAGATGCAACAGGGGCATTAGCATGGAATGGCGTAGCTACACAATCCGAGGCGAGTGACGATAGTGTGTTATACTCCACGGCACACACCTCCGCAAAGGGTGCAACCTTAGCGATAACACTATCCACCGCGATGGAGCTATCAAACTCAACGACAAACCAGCGGTGAAGACCAAGTTCTCGCGCCAACCTCTCATTTTTAGGCATACGGCGAATAGCTGGCTCAATAGAGTTGATGGTCAAGCCATCGAAGATATGCTTTACAGAGGTCATATCCTTGCTACCTCGCAAGCTTTCAGAGGTTGCATCATCGAAGTAGATAAGGAGGCTACCCTGACGATAGCTCGACGCAAGGTCGCCAATGTGCTTAAGGCGAACAGCCTCGCTCTGCGGAGCAGACTCCGCAAGCGAGGTTGTACGATCTTTAACACAGCTGACTGCGACCATCAAAAGCGCAATAATCAATATTCTGTGTCTCATAGTAGTTTTATCTCTTTATGAAGCTACGAGCCTTGGCAGGTGTAGCATCGCCATACTTGAAATCCTCAACTGGTGCGCATCCCCCAGGAGTCATCATAAATGGCACACGAGTAACAGCGCTATAGTTATCATCACCATCAATCGAGTAGTAGATGAGTGTTAAAGGCTCGTTGAAGTAACAGTATGACATTGACAAAGGCTTATTATTGATACCATACATAGCCAAATCAAGAATAATCTCGGCATCAGTCGGATATGTTGTATCTGTAACATCACCCAAATAGACATCGTAGTAGTAACCCACTACATCGCCATGAGTAGTCACCTCCAAAGGAATAACAGCCCAACCATCAGCATCTCCAAACTCCTTAGGATATACCTCCTTAAGGTCATAGCCATCGAAGTAGTCACCTACAGGTATCTCGATGTAGCTCTCCGACTGCTTACGCTGAGGTGTTGTGATCAAATCTGTGAAGAACACCTCGGTATTGAACTCTCCAGTATTCTCATCCACGCCCACAACAAAGACGCGGTAGTTGCTCTGCGGTGAAAGACCTGTAAACTCAACACTCTTCTTACCCTTCATACATACCGATCTCATCGCCGAGGCAATATCACCAAAGTAGCCATTATCAACATACCACTGTGCTGCCTCATGTACCACAGCCATAAGCTCCTCGGCAGTCTCACCTTCGTAGCAGAAGTCTGCATAGTATAGACAAGTCTTAGGTGTCGCATCAACTGTTGCACGGATACGATAGTGTGTCACCTTGGTAATATCCACAGTGAACTCACCCTTAACCGAAGGATCATACGCAAGAGTGTGAACAATCTCGCGCTTAATCTCCGTTGTTGCCATGCCGTACTCATAACCAAAGGCAAGGATACAGTAGTCGCTATCATCATCATTAACTATAGCCGTTGTCGAGAAGTCGTTACGATGTAGATAAGGGATGTAATTGTCAATGTCGTTGAACATAGCAACAATCTCCAAATCGCTAAGACCCTCTACATCAGCTGCAGGGAATACGATAGCGGCATATTGGTCGTCGTTAGTTGTTGTAACGGTATAGTCGAAACGGTCGCTATTGACATCATTAACAACGATACTGATTTCGTTAGACGATTGCTTTACAGCGCCTGTTCTAAACTCCGAGATAACTACATCCGAAAGACGCGCGCCACTGTTGCTCACAGCACATACAAAGCCGTAGAAATCCGACTCACCATTGAGCTCGAACGACTGTGTTGACTTACCCACGAAGGTAATCTCAGCAACAGCCTGCTCTGCAGTATAGCCTGCGTAGCTACCATAGTAGATAGCATCCGAGAGATCTACCTCGACCCAACGGTTAAGATACTGCTCTGCGGTGACACCTGGTGACTGAGCCAAGGCTCTCTCCAAGGTCTCCTTAGGGTAGTACCACGCGAAGTAACGAGTGTCGGCAGGCTCAGCCTCAACGGTCATATCCACATAAGGACCATCAATGTCGTAGTCCACAGAGAATACATACTCGATATCGTCTGGGTTAAGACCTGTCTGAGACACTACAATCTTGTCCTTCAACTTACCATACTTAAGCTCGACATTTGCAATACGCGACTCCGTTGTAGCGTTTGCATCAACAGTAAATGTGACCTCGCCTTCAATCGATAGGTCAAAGCTGTGAATCCAATCTACCGAGCTCTCAGCCTTGAGCTGTGAGCCATCAGGGTTCTCAAGCGTATAAGTAAAAGAATACTCACCACCAGCAGCATTAGCCTGCACAAGGTTATCATCAATATTCAATGTTGCAGGCTCACCTGGGGTTGGCGTATCAGCAGGTTGTTTCTCGCCACATGAGTAACAGAGTACCACTGTCAGCAAGGCTAAAATTGAAAAAATACGCTTCATATTTCAAACATTTAAATTAGGCGATCACTAAAATTTGCGAATGGCACGCACATGATGATAGTTCTTCTTATCAAGGTCGTAAGATGCGAAGTCGCCCTCACCAAAGCTATATGCATAGGCACTCTGAACACCAATCTCGACACTTGTCCAATAGCTTTCATTTACACCTGTAGCGATAGGTGTCTCACCCATCTTAGTAAGCGTCTCGTTGATAGCCTTCAAGGCTGGCTGAATAAGTCGGAACTCGTCAATTGCAGGCATAAACCATGAATTTAGACCCAAGACATTCTTGGCATGGCACCATGCAAATGCTGGATAACGGTTCTCCCAATCCTCCAAGTAGCGGATATATGCACAGTTGTAGGCGCCATCCTCCAATGAGAACTCGCCACCCATCTTTGTAAGTAGCTCATGGTCTGTTGACCACTGAGCCATAGTCTCATCAATAGAGATAAGGATACCACCATTACCCTCCTCGTTGATGTAGGCAATGATACCCTCGGCAAGACCCTTCTTATAGTAGTCACCAAGAACAAGCTCGGTCTGATCTCCACCATTCTCACCACCGTTCTCACCACCGTTCTCACCGCCATTCTCGCCACCTGTCACAGGCTCTTTGCCCAGAGCTTCAAGCTCCGAGCAAGAGTATGTGAATGTTAGAGATGCGATTATTGATAAAAGGGATAATAACTTTCTCATATCAATTACAATGTGTGAGTTGTACGATATACACGCCAGTTACCTGCGCTGTCATATACTGCACCAGCATAGTAAACAGTGTCGCCTACATTGAGGTGCTGGTCGTGAATTGTCACATAAGTCTGGTTTGTAATCTCATGAACGAATGTTGTATCGTGCTGCTCCTCAAGGTAAACGATAAGCTCCTCGTCGCTGAGGTTGTAAACAGTGTCATCGTTCACGATGTGGCTAAACTTCATGTTAGCAACCTCTGTGTCTGTATCGAAGTAAACCCAGCATGATACCCAGCCCTCAGCCTTACTGCTTGTGCATAGGATATCGGCAACATGTGGACCCTCCTTAACCTCCTGAGTCTTGAACTCCTTGAAGAAAGGCTTAGTTGTGTATGTACCATCTGGCACCATACCGATTACATAAACGATATACTGTGTATTAGGCTCCAAGTCGGTGATAGTCCATGAGTTGTACTCAGTCTCCAAAGCGCGAGATAGCCACTCCTCACGGCTCATCTTTGCAGGATTCCACAATGAGTCGATAAGCTCGTCGTTGTAACGCTTGATAGCGTCGTCGTTGCGACCATACTCACGATATACAGAGTAAGGCATGCAGTTGAACATGTGAGGTGTTGGAGTGATGTAAGGGTCGAACGATACAGCACAAGTTGTAGTTGTAGGGTTACCAACAGTTACGATAAACTCACAATCTGAAGCATCAGCCTCGAGGGTCTTGAACTCAACCTTTGTTAGAGGTGTTGTCACCTCACCTGCGAAGTAACCAAATACCAAGCAGTAGTAATCCTTATTAGGGATAAGTGGACACTCCGAAATAGACTTTGTACCATTATAAACATGGTTACCGATAAAGTCACCCTGTGCAGCAAGGATAGCGTCAATAATCTCCTCGTCGCTAACGAGATTACCCTGCTCATCGTAGAAGTACTCCTTAAGCTCGAACAAAGCAACATAAGACTCGCTCTGTGTTGGAGCAACATAGCACTTAGCACGGTCATCCTCGATACCTGCCATTGTAACCTCGAATGTGTTCATTGGTGGGCGACCTGTAGTCACAGCAACAACCTCAGCGTCAGTTACAGCAGAACCATCTGCACCAATACCGATAGCGAATACATAGTATGTGCTTGAAGGCTGAATGCCATCCTCAGAACTAAAATCTGCAGTTAGAGCACCGTAGTTAGAGATGATACCAACTGCCTCAGGCACAGCAACATTGCCCTCAGCCGCCATAGCAGGGATATACTCAGAGATGAAGTCAGGGAGATTTGCAGCGTCGCTCAAGCAGTACTCCTCATACATTGCAGCAGGGAAAATATCATAGAAATAACCCACGCAGTCGTCCGAAGGGACGATTGTAATAGAGAATGATGTAGCTGTAACATTATCACCTACAACAAGCTCGAAGTCACAATCAAGAGGCTGCACAGCAGTTGTAGTGAATGTGATCTGGTTAACAGTTGTAAGTGGTGTACCATCAACAGAGATACCATACATGTAGAGCACATACTCTGTGCGAGCAGACAAACCGTTGTAACGCCAGTCGATTGTGCCATTTACAAGGTTCTCGCTTAGAAGCTGGCTAATTGACATACCATAGTTATCAGCGATGTAGTTGAAATAAGCAAGGTCAGTAGCAAAAATCTCCTCATCAGTAGCAGGCATATCCTCCTTAATCTGCAAAGAGTACCAATACTTCATATCTGCGTTCTTAGGCTCGATATTGAAGAATGCATCACCCGAGTGTAGCGATGTTAGTGTAACAGTAAAGTCGCTCAACACGATAGGATCACCGTTCTCGACCACTGGCTGATCAACAGGTTTGTTGTTAGGCTCCTCAGGAGAGGTACAACCCACTGCCACCATTAGCAACATAGTTGCAAATAGAGACAAATTTCTTAGAAATGTAATTCTCATAATCCTTTAAAAAGTTAATAGTGTTATTTATTTAAAAATTAGTTTAATTTCAATATCGACATCTATCTGTAGAAGATTAAATTATTTATTTACCCGATAAATATAACCTTAATAATTCTCCACAATTTTCAATATCAAGCATTTACACGGCGCAAAATTATAAAAATTTTCCAATATATCAGCACAGATACTAAAAAAGTAACATACAAGTTCTCCACATAACAACTCACACAAATCTGCATTACGATTCGCATCAAGCGTAATGGTGCTTACAAATACATATATAAATAGGTATCTCTTAGCGACACCGATGTCACAACAACAAATCAACTGAGAGAGATAGAGAGAATTTTGAACAGCGACAAAGCGACATATCGACACATATTTTCGACATGCTCGCATAATTATGCCAGTATTTTACCTCCCTGCTTGACTCATAGCCTATATTTGGCTATATTTGCTCTGAAAATAGGTGTATTTAGGCTAATATTTATGTTACACAAGAGACAATATAGTAGTTACGCTACTCCTTCCGCCATTATAGGGGGGGGGTATTTGCTTGTGTATCAATTAGTTAGCGCATCCAACCACAGACATACGACTCTACATAGTCCACCTAATCCTGCTACTCGACCGTAGCGGGCTTTGCTCGTTGTAGCTATATGATTAGCTTCGACGGAACACATTCTATTGGAAATTCATTCATACATATTTATAAATTAAAATTTACACTCTAATGAAAAAATTATTTGCTCTATTGGCAATTGCCCTCGGTGTAGTGGCATGTCAAAAAGACCATGCTGGCATGGATGTCAACATGGGTGGCGAGCAGGAGGTGATGATCAATGTATCGCTTCCTGAGGAGACTCGTGCTAACAGCGCAGATGGTGGTATCACCAATGAGATTGAAAGCAACGATTACACAATCCGTTACATCTTCCAGGTGTACAACGCAACAGGGGATGAGTTTAAGGCTCCTGTTTATCAGTACACAGATGCTAAGACCGCTTCATTCCCAGTTCGTCTTGTTCCAGGTCGTGACTACCGTTTTGTAGTTTGGGCTGATATCGTTAAGGTGAGCGAGATAGAGAATGAGGTTAAGGGTGACTTCCACTACAACACAACTGCATTCCCAGCTATCTCTTTGAACGCAACATGGGCAGCTATGGATGAGACTCGTGATGCTTACACAGTATCTGAGCTTGTTACTGATTTCCACAGCGGCAAGTCTATCACTCTTACTCTTAAGCGTCCTCTTGCTAAGTTGCGCGTTATCACAACCGACATGAAGGAGCTTTTGGGTCTTACTCCAGAGTCTGCAACTGTAACTTACACTACTAAGCACTACAATGCTTTCAACGCCTTGAGCAGTGAATTTGCAGGTGAGATTCCAGCAGCACATACCTACTCAATCGCTGCATACGAGGATAACACAGAGACAGACAAGGTTCTCTTCACTGACTACTTCTTCGCTAATGAGGAGGTTGTAAACTTTAGCATGGCTGTTAACATGAGCGATGGCGCAAATGTTGAGCGTTCATTCACAACTGATATCCCAGTTAAGCGTAACTACCTCACAACTATCAAGGGTGATATCCTTACTGATGGCAACAACATCGTTGTTAAGGTTGAGGAGAATTTCGAGAATGGTTCAGCATGGAATCCAGAGGATGACAAGCAGGATGTTGAGATTTGGGATGGTTTGACAGTATCAGAGCCAGCATACGATGATGCTACTAAGACTTACACCGTAAAGAATGGTGCTGAGCTTGCATGGATTGCTGATCAGGTAAATGGCGTTACACGCGCTGCATCAAACTCTTTCAAGAACACAACCATCGTACTTGATAGAAACATCAACCTTGGTGGCAACGAGTGGACTCCTATCGGTGGCGCAGGTAAGCATTTCGAGGGTACTTTCGATGGTAAGGGCTTCATCGTAGGTAACTTCCAGATTCTAAAGCAGGAGGGCAGAGCAGGTCTTTTCGGTAGTGCACGCGCAACTATCAAGAACCTAACAGTTAAGGATGTAACAATCGCTGCACACCACTATGCTGGTGCTATCGTTGGTCAGGGTTATGTTCGCTTTGAGAACTGCCATGTAGATAACATCGACATCACTGTTACTACTAAGGATGGTGACTTGGGTGACAAGGTCGGTGGTATCATCGGTCAGAACTGCGAGGGTGGTTTGTATGTAAAGAACTCATCTGCAAAGAATGTAACTATCAAGGGTTACCGTGATTTGGGTGGTATCGCTGGTATGGCACACAACAACAATATCGTTAGCGGTTGCTCAGTTGAGAACATCTCTATTATCCAGGATCTATCAGTAAACTATCAGAATGAGACTCCTACAACTTTGGGCGCAGTAATCGGTCGCAAGGGTACTAATGTAACAGAGGAGAACAACACTGTTGGTGAGGGTATCAATATCACAGTACTTGTTGCTGAGGGTCTTACTAAGGATGCTGTAAATGAGGAGTACACCGTAACTTCAGCTGAGGGTTTACAGACAATCGTTGAGATCGTTGAGGAGGAGACTGACGCTACTATCGTTTTGGGTGGCGACATCGACCTTTCAGCTATCGCAACACGCGCAATTAGCAGCAATTTCTCTCCTATCGGTAACAAGGAGGTAGCATTTACTGGTACTTTCGATGGTCAGGGCTATACTATCTCAAACCTTGTATTTGAGAACGATGAGGATGAGTGGTATATCGGCTTGTTCGGTAATGTTAAGAATGCGACAATCAAGAACATTAACATCAATAATGCATTTATCCACTGCGACAAGGGTCTTCACATAGCTGCATTGGTAGGTAACGCTGAGGGCAACACCGTAATCGAGAATGTAAATGTTACTGGTGATGTTAAGGTATATGGCGACATCAACAATGTTGAGGTTGGTCGTATCGGTGTTATCGTTGGTGGTAACTATGGTACACACACACTTAAGGACATTACAATCAATGTAAACGAGGGTAGCTTCGTTGAGGGTAACAGCTCAATTGGTGGTGTTGCTGGTCAGCTTCAGGGCGTTGCTACATTCGAGAATGTAACTTCAAATATTGATGTTCGCGCAGCTCGTTTCTTCGCAGGTGGTATCATCGGTCTTACTCCTGAGAACTCTACATTCACTAACTGCTCTACTTCAGGTGACATCACATTGACAGCAGGTACAGGTGCTAACAGTCCATATCGTCTTGGCGGTATCGCTGGTGGCTGGGCAGACAACAATAGAACTACACTAACACTTACAGGTTGCTCTTATGAGGGTACACTTACAAGTGGTGATGTTACATCATTCGATCTTGAGGGTTATGTAGGTCGTGGTTACTCAGCAGTCGTTGGTGCTAAGACTATCCTTAACGGTAAGGAGTATGTTTACGCTGGCAATGGCGAGTACTACTATGTTGGTAAGATCGTTGAGGCTGCTGGTCAGAAGGCAGTTATCTTCACTCTTGAGAATGGTGTTAAGGCAGTATCTGTTGCTGAGCAGAACCTAAAGGGTAAGACTTGGCAGAATGCTATAGATTGGGCAGCTGGTCTTGGCGAAGGCTGGGCATTGGCTTCGATGGAGGAGCTTAACGCTATCTATGACCTTCGTTGCGAGTTGAACGATGTATTGGAGGCAGATAACACTGAGAACGCACTCTTCTGGGAGGGTGATGAGCTTTACATTAAGAACGGCTCAGTTTACTATGCTTGTTATATGTCTTGTAATGAGGCTCCAGCTGGCGAGTTAGATCCTCAGGGTAAAGCTTACTGGGAGAATCAGGTATTCCTAAAGTTCTTCAACGACCTTGGCTACAATGACTACCTATACAGTAGCATCGACTGTATCAACAAGTATGCGCCACTTCGTGACAACTACTTTGCGCGTGGTGTTTACAGTTTGATGTAACCAAAGGTTAAAACCAATTAATTTTAGAACCTACTTTAAGTAAATAATAATTTAAATAGGTAATTGTGTGTGTGTGGAGACCGACTTAAGTCCTAACGGACTTAGTCGGTCTCCCGTTTTATAGCCGTAGATACAATCTCTAAATTGTGATTTGATTAGAGTGGATAAAAAAGATGTAGTTTAGGACATAAGCCTAAAACTACATTGTGTGTTTACTTCCTTAGGTTGCGTAGCTATACAAGTTACTATTTAGTTTGCCCACAAAAAACCGAGGCTAACATCCATCAATCATGATCTTGTTAGCCTCGGTACTATTATTAAGCTATGCTACTTAGCGACGCTTAGCGATTTTGCATGTTTCGACTATTTCACCAAGAGATAGTCTGCAACTCATAGCTGGCAGAGTACCCTTGCTAAAGTGTAATGCCGTAGGTTCTAAGCTTGCGGTGCTTGATGCGGGAGCAAGCTCGGCAATACCATTGAAAGCAGCCATATCTTCGCTCAAAGAGTAGTATTTACCACCCATATAGGCAACAACCATCATAGCCACGAACTTTGGATAGTCGGGCTGGTTTAGACCATATCGCACAATGGCGCGTCGATTATTCTCCAACACGCCCGCAATAGCGATACCATAGTTACCATTATCGAGTCCATAGTACTTGCCATCCTCATCCAAGCCAAGTAGGTGGATATCTGCCACGCTGCCGTCGCTAAACTGGTAGCCCTGCTCAATGACATGTGCAGCGAAAATAATATCGTTGCGCTCCACAGAGTATTCACCTACAACAGAGAATGGCAAATTCTGCAAACCATACATGTTTATAGACTTATTAGCCACCTTGCGACCTATAACAACATCGTTCGTAACGCCATTATCACCTATCAGAGTCCAGTCACCCAACCACGATGAGTATAGCGCGGTAGGTGTCTCCTCATCAACATGGAAGGTCTCCGATACGGCATAAAGACCACTCACCTCACCCTTGGAGGTTATACCCATGGCAATAGCGATATAATATCCTGGGTCGAGGTCGTCGAACGCCTCAACACCATTACCACGGAAGAGCATATCGTTCATAGTGTAGGATGTGCCGTAGGTAGCGTTATAGGCCTCGAGGTACTCCATCATACTACCCGCCAAGGCATCGCCCAACTCGCGCAACTTCGATGAGTCGTACTCGCGTGCATAGACAACAGCAATAGTATAAGGGGCATTATCGGTGCTATTAACTGTTACAGTGTGCTTAAACTCCACATCGTTTATGGTCTTAGCACCCGTATAGGCGATACTCCACGATGGGTTTGGAAGCATATTCTCATATACTTCATCCTCCTGAGGTTCATCACCACCATTGCTGCCACCTGCGAGCGTTGTAAACTCCACTGAGGCACGCTCACCATATACCTTACCATCCTCCGTTAGACCAAAGGCGATATATTTGTAGGTTGTCTCAGGCGATAGCGGCGATAGAATCTTTGTGTAGTTCTTGTTAAATATGAGCTGCGAGCCTATATCACCTGTGGCAAGCTGCGCCACACACTCCTCGATAAGTTGATCCTCGCGTGTCGTAGTGTCTGTAGTAAGCAGACCATACCAGCTATCGGCAGTTTTGCCATTATGTGACACCTTAACCTTAGCCGAGGTAGCAGTAACATTCTCCACATCGACAACCAAAACAAGGTTGCTCTCCGTGCCACCTCCCTTTGGCTCATCATCCGAATTACACGCCGCAAGGGCTATGGCAGCAAATGCCACCATAGCTATACGGAATATATTTTTCATAGGGTTCATACTAATTTTACATTAACAGCTATTATTTTTCAATAAACTACAGCACTCACGCGTAATGTTTAAAATAAATGGATATATCGACTTACTTAAGTTTGTGTATAACCACCCCAATTTTATAATTTCATCAACCTTTCTATTGTTAAGAATCAATTGTTTATTGCATAATTTTTATTACCTTTACCTCGATTTATCTTATGCATAGTTTATCGACACAAAGCCAACAAACTAACTCATAAGCGACAACAACATGAAAACTACCGAGATACCTAAAATAATTCACTACTGCTGGTTTGGGCGCAACCCGCTGCCTGAGATGGCGATTAAATGTATAGAGTCCTGGAAGAGGTATCTCCCTGACTACCAAATCAAGGAGTGGAACGAGGACAACTTCGACATAGGCATGGTTCCATATATCGAGGAGGCATATCACTGCCGAAAGTTCGCCTTTGTGAGCGACTTCGCTCGCTTCTGGATATTGTACAACTACGGTGGCGTCTATTTCGATGTGGATGTTGAAGTCATACGACCTATGGACGATATAATCGCCCAGGGTCCTTTTATGGGTTTGGAGCAGCTGGCAGGTGATGCTACATACAGGGGGTGCAGAGCACTTCCAGCAGCAGGACTCGGTTTTGCGTCATACCCTAAGTTCGAACCATTGAAGAGTATATTGAGCTACTACGACAACCGCCACTTCATATCGCTACGCGGAAAACTCGAGTACAAGACCGTGGTACTTATCGTTACCGACATACTACTCGACAGAGGTGGCATCATCGAACATGACAAAGTTTCGACACTCATGGGTATAAATCTCTATCCTGAGGAGTACTTCAACCCTAAGAGTCTGCAAACAGGCAAGATAACCATCACCGACAACACACGAAGTATTCACCACTTCGCAGGCACATGGGTGGAGCGTAGGCGAAAACGAGGCTTAGCAATGCACTGGGAGAGACTTCAACGACTCCTACTACGCACAAAACTAAGCCTTAGGCGACATCTAACGACAAATAAAAAATAGTGCTAATATAAACCAAATATGACAAAGAGTGTAATAGGCATTGGTAATGCTCTTACCGATATGCTTGTAAACCTATCGAATGACAATGTACTTTCGGAGTATCAACTCGCCAAGGGCTCTATGAGTCTGGTTGATAGTCAACTGCAAACCGACATATCTAAGGCTGTGGCAGGCTCCCCCTACTCTCTATCTTTGGGAGGCTCTGCCGCAAACACCATACGCGCCATGGCTCGTCTTGGCACAAAGACTGCATTTATAGGTAAGGTCGGCGAAGATACCACAGGTGATTTCTATGAACAGGCACTTCGCAACTTGGGCATAACACCATATATACTACGCTCAGAACACAAGTCAGGCAAGTGTGTAGCACTTGTATCTTCGGATGGCGAGCGCACCTTTGTGACACACCTCGGCGCAGCCTTGGATCTTACTGCCGAAGAGATTGACTGCACAATATTAGATAGCTACGACTACCTGTATATCGAGGGTTATCTTGTACAAGACCACGACCTTATACGCAAGACCATAGAGCAAGCAAAGGAGCACGGGTTAAAGGTTGCAATAGACCTCGCGTCGTTCAATGTTGTGGAGGAGAACCGCGACTTCCTACACGACATCGTGGAGCGTTATGTTGATATTCTCTTTGCCAATGAGGATGAGGCGCGCGCCTTTAGTGGCGAGAGCGAGCCTATAAACTCATTGCAATACATCAGCAAGATGTGCGAATTGGCAGTTGTTAAGATTGGTACACGCGGAGCACTCATCAAGCGAGGTGAGGAGCTTGTGCATGTGGGCATCATGGCAGCCGCAAAGCGCGTTGACACCACAGGTGCTGGCGACTTCTACGCTGCGGGTTTCATGGCTGGTCTCTGCGAGGGACTAACACTACGCCAATGTGGCACTATGGGTGCTATCGCCGCAGGTAAGGTCATAGAGATTGTAGGCACAACGCTAAGCGAGGAGGCATGGAGCGAGATAGAGGCTCTGTGCAACAGAGTACGCACAGAGCAGTATCTCTTCTAATTGTTTTAAGGGGGCTGACTAAAAAGTAACTTAGCCAGTCCATAACCTAAGAGAGTGAATAAAAAGATGTAGTTTTAGGCTCGCGAAGCCCGAAAAAGCGGAGTTTACTGAGCGTAAATGAGCATTTTGAGGGCAAGCGTAACGACAAAATACACTTTTAATTCACTCTCTTATATCTACCAGCACGGCACTTAACACTCTTAGTAGTGCCATCAGGTAGGCGCAGCACCACACGGCAGTTGCTACGCGTCAAGAGACCAACACTCTCTACATGACCATCGCGCCATGTGCAGTCAACCTCAACACCACCACGGGCACAAAGTCCTCTAAAAGAGCCGTCACGCCACGATTCGGGGAGAGCTGGAAGCAGGTCTATAACACCGTCATGGCTCTGCAAAAGCATCTCCATAACTCCCGCAGCACCACCAAAGTTACCATCAATTTGGAATGGCGGATGCGCACAGAAGAGGTTAGGATAACTACCTCCACCCAAACGCCCATCTACAATCGCAGGTTCAAGCAACGAGCGCAGCAACCTTTCGGCACGCTCACCATCACCTATACGCGCCCAAAAGCATATCTTCCATGCACGCGACCACCCCGTGCCAGCATCACCACGCACCTCAAGAGTGCGACGCGCAGCCTCCATGAGTTCGGGCGTAGAGCGTGTTATCTGCCCTGCAGGATAGAGTCCAAAGAGGTGTGAGATGTGGCGATGCTCAGGCTCTGCCTCGATATACTCCTCCATCCACTCCATAATACGACCATCCGACGATACACGCGTAGGCACTAAACGCGACATGGCATCTCTAAGCCTCTCTGCCACATCTGCATCACATGCCAAGATGTCAGCAGCCGCGATGGTAGCACCAAATATCTCGCGCGCTATCTGATTATCCATCGTCGAGCCCATACATATATGCGTGACAACACCTCGACGGGCATCCTCCTCACTAAGGTAAAAACCATTTTCGGGCGAGGTAGTAGGCGCTGTAACAAGATAACCATGCTTAGGCTCCTCAATGAGTATCGAACATAGGAAGAGTGCGGCATCACGCATAAGAGGATAAACCCTCGCAAGATAATCCATATCGCCACTATATAGATAGTGCTCCCAGAGGTGGAGCGCAATCCACGCGCCACAAGTGTTTGTTGCTCCCCACGAAGGGTCCTCCGAAGGAGAGGTAAAACCCCACGCATTAGCAAGGATATGTGCACACCACCCCTCAGCGTCGTAGAAGTGGCGCGCAGTATGCTCTCCCGAGCGTGCCAACACCTCAACATAGCGCGTAAGTGGTTCGATAAGCTCACCTAAGTTACCCACCTCCAAGGGCCAATGGTTCATCTGCTGGTTGATGTTAAGGTGCATATCGCCATTCCAAGGTGTCCACACACCTGCAGCCCATATACCCTGCAAATTGGGAGGAAGCACAGCATTATATGCCGAAGATATTAGCAAGTAGCGTCCATACTGGGCATAGAGTGCCGCAAGCGAAGCATCATCGTCACCCTTAGCATACTCCTCAATTCGTTGGTCTGTAGGTATATCAACGCGCTGATTGCCAAGATCTATCATCACACGACCAAAGAGTCGTTCATAGCTCGCCTTATGTTCACTCTTAAGCTCCTCGAAGTCACAACCCGAGGCATGTTCAACAAGAGCATTCACTCTAACCCTCGGCTCAGAAACCGCATAGGTTGTAGCAGCTGAGAGGTATATCTTCATCTCGGTAGCCCCCACGATGTGCAGCCTATTTTCCACCGCCGAAACCTCTCCATCTGTAACCACTCTAAGGCAACCATAGTAACCAACACCACTATTTTCGCTACCACTTGATAGCTCTCCGCTAATGGTTATACTCTCTCCATTTGCGACAATCTCAGCACGCTCAGGACGCGATAGCCAAAGGCTATAATCCGAAGGAACAGAGGCAAGATAGCGTACCGCCGCAACATTATCGCCAAACGAAGTGAAATACTCCCTGCTATGCTCCACGCCATCAGCCACAAAGCGTGTGGTAGCCACAGCATCATGCAGGTTTAGCTCACGGCGATAACCCTCAATGTGAGCATCCTCCGAAAGTTCACTTCTAACCCATAGGGTAGCAAACATCTGATAGCATCCATACTCAGGAGACGACGAGCCGCCACCCGAACAGGTGAAGTGCTTATACATAAGTTCCTCAGCACGACGGTTATCTCCCTCGATAAGTAGTTGTCGTATGCGTGGCAACCACTCCAAGGCCTCAGGGTTATCCGTATGTTGCACGCCACCACTCCACATCGTGCCCTCATTAAGGGCTATATAGTCGAGTTCAACACCTCCCGAAGGCATCATACCCAAACGACCATTACCAAGTGGCAAACACTCCTCCCAAAACTCAGCAGGCTTGTCATACCACAGCATTAGCTCATCAGCTCTACACGGCATCCTATCACCATCGCCACTACACCCAACAACAAATAGCGACAATAGCACCATGAAATATCTATATCCGTAACGCATAGAAAATAAGTTTTAACCCAAACAATGCCCCATTATTCTATAAAAAAGAAGTCGGCAACCCTCACGATTGACCGACTCCGCATCTATCATAGTTATATTAGAAGCTCAAACCTGCCTTGAGTAGCACATAGTGACACTTCGATGTAGGGTTATAGACATAACCAAACTGTGCAGGAACGCTTATACCCTCAACATCGAACTCCTTGTTAAGCATAACGCTGAGGTTTGTAACATTGAAGCCTGTAGGCTGATTATCAAAATCCAAAGCATAGCTGCCATCCTCCAACTTAATCTGAGGGCCACCCATCCAGAAGACACCTGTCCATGGTGCAGCACCAGCCGTAAGCTCCACATCGAACATATCACCTACAGAGTGGGTATAGGCAGCCTCGAAGTATGACGAAAATGCCTGCTTGCCATTTGCGAGCTTATCACCTGAATGGATAAAGGTGGTAGCCCAATGTAGGCGTAAGCAGTCGAACAGTGTATAGTCGATAGTCGTAGTAAGGCTATGATTCTTAGCATTGAACGGATTCATTGTCTCCATCTCACCACATACACCCCAAAGCACATCATAAGCGGTGATTGTAAGGTTTTCATGCTCGAAGCCAAGGAAGATATCAAACTCGTTGTACTTACTAATAAGTGAATGGTTTGCCCAAAGGTCGATATAGAACTTACCATAACCGAAGGTTACACCTCCCTGTAGCGCAGGATCGAACATTGTGCGGTTACCACCACGATACGACTGGTCATAACCACGCCACAAGTAGTTAGAGGCGATATCAAAACTTGCACCCCACCAGTAACCATCCTCGTCGTTCTCCTCAGTAGCAAGGGTTACGCTCTGCTGCTCCACTAAGCTATTATCTGTCGTTGGCATTGTTGCCCCAGCACTAAATACAATAAGCATTGAGGCAAGAAATAGAGTAAACTTTCTTGTCATAGTTTATAATATAGTTAGGTTAGTAAATGATTATTTCGTTTTATTCTTATGATGACGACGCTTCTTTAGCTTCTGCTTGCGGCGGTAGGCATCCACCTTACGCCATACACCCCAAACGAGCAATACGCTAAAGAATACGATGATACCCACAAGCATACCCACAGAGAGGTTATCTCCCTTAACGCGTGACCACATCTCAAGCATCTTATCTGTTCTATCGCCCGAATCGTGCATAACACCACAGCGAGCTATAACACTCTTGTCAGGATACAATACAGGGTCTGCCAAAACGCTCTCCGAGCCCTCAATAGGATTTCCATCTCTATCGACAAAAAGGTAGCTGAGATCGCTTACCTCTGGCTCTGCATAACACAAATCCTCCAAAGCGTCAAAGACCTCCTCGGTAGCAACAACACTAACATAGCCCGTAGCATCCATATTGCGGATTGCATTCTCAGGCATACACATATAGTCGATGAAGTAGCGTGCAGCGCGTAGGTTGCGGGCATACTTAGGTATCACCCAACCATCAAACCACACGACACTACCCTCCTCAGGTACAGCATAACCAAGCTCAACATCCACCGAAGATGCCTCATCAATAGCCCATACAGCATCACCGCTCCACATAAGGTTGATCCACGCCTTCTCCTGCGTCATCATCTCCTTGCCGAAGTCAGCCTCCCAGCCTGCAACAAGCTCCTTCATGCGCTTGAGGTAGCCCTCAACCAAGGCTATAGACTCATCCGAAGAGTCGTACATAAGCTCATGGATAGTGTCAATATCAAGAGTTTCATCCTCGCCCAAAGTGCCATTGGCTCTGGCTTCCAAGGTCTTAGCATAGATAAGAATTGGAGAATAGACATCTCGGAAGGCATCCTTAACAAAAATCTTATCCTCCAAGCGCCTATCGAACATCAACGACCAAGAGGAAGCCTCCTCCTCCGAGACATAACTCTTATTGTAGAGGATACCCGTAGTACCCCACATATAACCTACC
>JAZRRF010000058.1:0-57818 GCA_045650465.1 Alistipes sp. | reverse complement strand
CGAGCGCATAACACGCCCTACATATTCGACCCTCAGCGACCTCAGAGCCGCAAACGGCAAGCTCTACTTCGGCTCTATAAGTTCGGGGCTTGATGAGCTGCACTACTACGACCTTACAGAGGACAAGGAGTATCGCATCTCGCAGTCGCGCTATGGCTCATTCGACCCTATGCCATACGACGATAGGCGCGTTGTCGCCACCTCCTACGACCGTCGTGGCTACCTCCCTGTAATGCAAGATATTGAAACCTCCCGCCATGAGGTCTTCTACCGCCCCAGCCCACCTAAGAACCTACTCCCTGAGGGTAAGGCTTGGGATGTGGTCAACATCGACACACTACGCTTCGATAGCATCAAGGCTGACAGCCTTCTTAGCTATACACAGCCCAAGCGTTTCAATAAGTTTGGGCACATGTTCAACATTCACAGCTGGGCACCCCTCTCCTACGACCCTTATGCCCTTACCGAGGAGCAGTCGATAGCCTTTAACCTCGGTGGTACGATAATGTCGCAGAACATCCTCTCCACAACCGAGGGCTTCCTCTCCTACGGTTGGAACCACGAGGAGGGCTCGGTATTTAAGGGTTTGGTGCGCTACCATGGTTTAGGTCTTAACCTGTGGATTAGAGGTACTTACGGAGGTAGGCAGAATCTACATAGGGTCTATATGTACAACCCTATGACACAGGAGGTGGTCTTCCCCGACAGCCCTGAGTTGGGCAGGTACTACGCCCTGAGCGTGGGAGCTACACTACCAATACTCATGCAGCGCGGCTACCACACTCGACAACTCGCCCTCTCAACATCGTGGAACTTCTCCAACGGCATGACCGCCAATGTGAGCAAGATAAGCTATGGCGGAGGAAAGCTCTCCAACATCCGCAAGCTCGGCTACTCTGAGGGTGTACACCAGCTCTCCATGGGCATCACCTTCCAGGACTATGTTCGTCAGGCTCATAGGGACTTCGCCCCACCTTTTGGTGTTGTGGCGCAGGGTAGCTACACGCTTAACCCTACCAACGACAATATGGGGCACCTCATAGTGCTCTACGGCAAACTCTATGTGCCGGGCATCCTCAAGCACCACTCCCTCAGCCTGGAGGCGTCGTATCAGAACTCTCTTGGAGGCTTCCACTCGAAGAATGTCCTCTCGGACCTCTCGTTCCGCTCTACACGCCTACTACCACGAGGCTTCTCGTCGTACGATATCTCCAACAACAACTATACAGCGACCTCGCTGAACTACCACATGCCACTCCTCTACCCTGAGCGAGGCATCCGTGGCATCCTATATATCAAGCGCATACGCCTCAACATAGGCTCTGACTACGCCTCATTCACCCGCTCGGCATTCAACGCCCAGACAGGTGATGTCATCAACTTCAGACGCCACATAGGCTCCTACGGTTTGGATGTAGGTATCGACTTTAATGTCTTGGCGATGCCTGAGGCTGCAACAATATCGGCGCAGTTCTCGTTATATAGGCGTGTACACTTTGACCCATATAGGTCAGAGCATCCGTTCTACTCCATACAGTTAGGACTACCTTTTTAAGCAAAAAATAGACTTTAGATATGTCAACAAAGAGCAATAACAAACCCAAGCGAGGCTTCTCACTACGCCGAAGCATCATCCTTGCCATGTGGTCAATCACCCTACTTGGTGTGGTTGCCCTCACAACACTCTTCATCCTCGCGGGCAGCGAGATACTTGGTCCCATGCCCACCTTCGAGGAGTTGGAAAACCCTAAGACCAACCTTGCAACACAGATATACTCTGCCGATGGTGAGGTCATAGGTAACTACTTCATCGAAAATAGAACATACCTCTCTTACGAGGAGCTCTTCTCGGCAGACAAGGAGCATTGGCTCACCATTGACGACCACGAACTTCCCACTATCGTTGCCGCGCTCCTCGCTACGGAGGATGTACGCTTCTTCGACCATGCAGGCATCGACTTCATAGCTACCGCTCGCGCAGGTATCAAGACCGTTCTTTTGCGACAGTCGGGACAGGGTGGTGGTAGCACCATAACCCAGCAGCTTGCCAAGAACCTCTACAAGACTCGCCGCAATAAGGAGGGCTTGCAGGGCAATGCTGGCACGCTGGCAGCTAAGGCACAGGAGTATGTCATCGCCACACAGCTCGAGTATAACTACACCAAGGAGGAGATTGTCGCCATGTACCTCAACACCGTGGAGTTCTCCAACTCCAACTTCGGCATTAAGTCGGCAGCAAACAACTTCTTCGGCAAGGAACCTTGTGACCTAAATATCGAGGAGGCGGCAGTTATTGCGGGTCAGGTCAAGGCACCAGGTACCTACGCACCGCTGAAGCGTGGCGAGCCCAACGAGCGTGCCCGCGAGCGTCGTAACACCGTTCTCGACCGTATGGCAGCTGCGGGAGCTATCAGCCGCGATGTGGCGGACTCGCTTAAGGCTCTACCTATCGACCTTAGCCGCTACCGCCGTGCTGCTGATGCCCACAATGAGGGTACAGCGACCTACTTTAGGGAGTTTGTTCGCCGCACGATGATGGCCAAGGAGCCTGAGCGCCGCAACTACTACACGAAGTGGGACTATGAGCAGGCTCTTAAGGAGTATAACGAGAACCCTATCTATGGTTGGTGCTTCAAGAACCTTAAAGCCAATGGTGAGCCATACGATATCTACCGTGACGGTCTAAAGATATACACTACGGTGGATGCCCGCATGCAACGCTACGCCGAGGAGGCACTCAGAGAGCATATGGCAGAGCTTGTGCAGCCACGCATGGAGGCGCAGATAAAGAGCCGCGGAGGCTCTCTCTTCCCCGACCTCACTAAGGAGGAGTCGGATGCTAAGATTGACGAGGCGGTGCGTCAGACAGAGCGTTGGCGTAATATGAGCAAGGCAGGAGCTTCGGAGAAGGAGATTAGGGCAGCCTTCAAGAACCCAGCCTCTATGCGCGTCTTCACCTTCAATGGCGTACGCGACACAGTGCTCACACCACGAGACTCTGTTGTCCACTACATGAAGATAATGCGTGCATCGTTCGTTGCCATAGACCCCACCACGGGCTATGTGCGTGCCTACATTGGAGGCCCCGACTATCGCTACTTTAAGTACGATGCCGCCACACAGGGTAAGCGTCAGGTAGGCTCTACTGCCAAGCCTTTCATCTACACCTTTGCCATCGACCACCTTGGTCTATCGCCCTGCACCCCAGTGCCTAATGTTCCTGTCTCTATTGAGACCCCTGCGGGTATATGGTCGCCTAAGGAGGCTTCTGAGGTTGAGTACACGGGTGTCAACCCACTCTACTGGGGCTTGGCAAATAGCCGTAATAACTACTCCGCTTGGATTATGAAGCAGGCTAAGCGTCCTGAGGCCGTAGCGGAGTTTATCCACGACATCGGCATCAAGAGCTATATAGACCCTGTTGCAGCGCTATGTATAGGCTCCTACGATAGCAACGCCTTTGAGATGGCTTCGGCATACTCAACCTTTGCAAATCAGGGCGTACATATCGACCCGATATTTGTTACCCGCATCGAGGATAACCAGGGCAATGTGCTTGCCTCATTCACACCCAAGACCGAGGATGTGCTCTCTAAGCGTGTAGCCTACACCGCCATCACCATGATGCAACGCGTGGTGACGATGGGTACTGCTCGTCGCATGCTCTACGAGTTCAAGTTCAACGATGTGGAGATGGCTGCCAAGACGGGTACTACTAACGACAATGTCGATGCGTGGTTTATGTGCGTTGTCCCCAACCTTGTCATGGGCGTATGGGTTGGTGGCGAGCAGAACGGCATTCACTTCACCAAGAATGCCGATGGCTCGCGTATAGCCTTGCCTATAGCAGGTAAGTTCCTAAGCAAGGTATATAACGACGGCTCCTTGGGGGTTGACCGCACAGACCGCTTCGTACGCTCTGATGAGATACCAAACTATAGCTGCGATGAGAGCGAGGAGGAGCAGGAGGAGAACACAACCTCTGAGGATGAGATGTTCTTCGGCGGAGACGACTTTTTCTAAGGGAGAGGTGGAAAGTGTTTTGCGCAGTCGGTGGGTAGTTATGGGTAGAGTGGGTAGAATGGGTAGAGTGGGTAGAATGGGTAGAGTGGGTAGGCGCGGACAACATTTATTTGTACGGCAGTGCAGAGCGCTCGGCAGCGACAACGCAGATACCCGACCTCGCTCCCGTCCCTATCGTCTCTCTTGTCCCTCTCGTCCCAAAAGAACAAGAGACCCAAGAGACGAAAAAGACGAAAGAGAAGTCGCGGACAACCGCATGGCAGTGCAGAGCGCTCGGCAGCAACAACCCTAATAACCCTTAATAACCCCTAAACACCCTTAATTACTAATTTCTAATTTCTAATTTCTAATTGATATGAAAATTGCAATCGTTGGAGCAAGTGGCGCAGTAGGTCAGGAGTTCCTTTCAATACTTGAAAATCACCCTATGCCCATTGAGGAGCTACGCCTCTTTGGCTCGAAGCGCAGTGCTGGCAGTAGCTACCGCTTCCGTGGTGAGGATATCGTTGTTCGTGAGCTACAGCACAACGACGACTTTAAAGATATAGATGTAGCCCTCTGCTCGGCAGGTGGCTCTACCTCTGTGGAGTTTGCCGAGACCATCACCAAGCATGGCGCCTTTATGATTGATAACTCCTCGGCTTTCCGCATGGAGGAGGATGTGCCATTGGTAGTCCCTGAGGTCAATGGTGAGGATGCCTTTAATGCTCCCCGCCGCATCATCGCCAACCCTAACTGCACAACAATTCAGATGGTCGTTGCGTTGAATGTTATAGAGAAGCTCTCACATATCGAGCGTGTGCATGTAGCCACCTACCAGTCGGCAAGTGGCGCAGGAGCTACAGCAATGCAGGAGTTCGAGGAGCAGCAGCGTGCCGTTGCGGAGGGCAGAGAGCCTAAGGTTGAGAAGTTCGCCTACCAGCTCGCCTGCAACCTCATACCACATATCGATGTCTTCACCGAGAATGACTACACCAAGGAGGAGATGAAGATGTTCCACGAGACTCGCAAAATCATGCACTCGAACATCCGCACCTCGGCGACATGTGTTCGTGTGCCTGTTATGCGTGCCCACTCGGAGGCTATATGGGTCGAAACGGAGGAGGAGCTTAGCGTGGAGGCCGTACGCGAGGCCTTTGCTAAGGCTGAGGGCATCGTGCTTGTGGATGAGCCAGCCGAGAAGCGATACCCTATGCCACTCTATGCCGAGGGTAAGGACCCAGTATATGTAGGTCGCATCCGCAAGGATATAAGCTCGGAGCGTGGTCTATCGTTCTGGTGTGTTGCCGACCAGATACGCAAGGGCGCAGCCCTGAACGCCATACAGATTTTGGAGCTTTTGACCAAGGGCAGATAGCCGTGTAAAGGTGCGATGTTAGCCCGATAACAAAAAAATAGGTCAATAGTTGCATTTGACTATATTTTTGCGTACCTTTGTGGCGATATATCGGGATTGTGCGACAAAAAGAATATATTATTAAACTATAAGTATAACCTAAAAAACAAAACTACTATGGAACTACCATTTGCAGAAGCGTATCGAATTAAGATGGTTGAGCCTTTGAAGAAGAGCACACGCGAGCAGCGTGAGCAGTGGCTCAAGGAGGCACACTACAACCTTTTCGGCTTGAAGTCTGAGCAGGTATATATCGACTGTTTGACAGACTCAGGTACAGGTGCTATGAGCGACCGTCAGTGGGCAGCAATGATGACAGGTGACGAGGCTTACGCTGGTTCAAAGTCATTCTTCGAGCTTAAGGAGACTATCGGCAAGATCACAGGCTTCGACTATGTAATCCCAACACACCAGGGTCGTGCAGCTGAGAATGTATTGTTCTCACACCTTGTAAAGGAGGGTGACATCATCCCAGGTAACTCACACTTCGACACTACTAAGGGTCACATCGAGTTCCGTAAGGCTGTAGCTTTGGACTGCACTATCGACGCTGCGAAGGATACTCAGCTTGAGATTCCTTTCAAGGGTGAGGTAGATTGCGCTAAGTTGGAGAAGGCTTTGGCTGAGAACGCTGAGAAGATTCCATTCATCATCGTAACAGTTACAAATAACACAGCAGGTGGTCAGCCTGTATCAATGAAGAACTTGCGCGATGTTCGTGCTATCGCAGACAAGTACGGCAAGCGCGTTGTATTCGACTCAGCTCGTTTTGTTGAGAACGCATACTTCATCAAGACTCGTGAGGAGGGCTACGCAGATAAGACTATCAAGGAGATCTGCAAGGAGATGTTCTCTTACGCTGACGGTATGACAATGTCATCAAAGAAGGACGGTCTTGTAAACATGGGTGGTTTCATCGCTACACGCCACGAGGACTGGTACGAGGGTGCTAAGCGTTTCTGTATCCCATTCGAGGGCTTCCTTACTTACGGTGGTATGAACGGTCGTGATATGGCTGCTTTGGCTGTAGGTTTGGACGAGAACACTGAGCTTGAGACTATCGAGACTCGTATCAAGCAGGTACAGTACCTTGCTGCTAAGCTTGATGAGTACGGCATCCCTTACCAGCGTCCTGTTGGTGGTCACGCATTGTTCGTAGATGCTGACAAGGTTCTTTCAAACATCCCTAAGGAGGAGTTCCCAGCACAGACTCTTGCTATCGAGCTTTACCTTGAGGCAGGTGTTCGTGGTTGCGAGATCGGTTACATCCTTGCTGACCGTGATCCTGTAACTCGCGAGAACCGTTTCGGTGGTCTTGACCTTCTTCGTTTGTGCATCGCACGCCGCTCATACACTAACAACCACATGGATGTTATCGCAGCAGCGTTGAAGAATGTTTACGATCGTCGTAACGAGATCACACGCGGTGTTAAGATCGTATGGGAGACTGAGCTTATGCGTCACTTTACTGTTAAGCTTGAGCGCTTGTAATTTGATGTTATAAGCTGCAATCTGCAGCACAACTCAAAAAGTAGAACCCCATGGGCTGTACTTCGTGTACTATCCCATGGGGTTTCTCTTTTGCGTTGCACAACATCTCACAATTTCTAACATCAAATTATCTTTGAATATAAGCTGCAATCTGCAGCAAAACCGACAACACCCCATATCCACCAATTTTCAACCATAATTCTACTCATCCCCCATAAAAATTATGGAGTTTAGCAAATAAATAAAATGCAAAAATGTTTGCACAATGGCATAATTTTTCATAGATTTGCTTATCGTTTTGGGAAGACCCGACCAATTGAGAGGCAATGGTTAATAGTTTATCATGCAATGCGGCAATACTGCATTGTTACGAATGGCTATTATATATTGTCTATCAAGTGGTTGTACCGTGCCTAAATATAAATAGGTATCGGGCGATAAGTCGGCACTACGGCGAAAGTTGCAGGAGCGACCACACCACGCGATGATGGCAATTTTCGAGTAGGGCGACACAATTTGGAGGCAAGAGGCAAAAAAAACACACAATACACACAACCTATTTAAATTTTTATTTATGAAAAAATTATTTGCTTTGGTGGCATTGGTACTCGGTGTAGTATCATGTCAGAAAGACCATGCTGGCATGGATGTCAACATGGGTGGCGAGCAGGAGGTTATGATCAATGTATCGCTTCCTGAGGAGACTCGTTCGGACAGCGCACTAGGCGCATTTGGCAATGTAGATTTCGATGATTACGATGTACGCTTCCAGTGCGAGGTACACTCCAACGGTGAGAAGAAGTCTCTTGAGACTCAGTACAGCGACAATGGTAAGACTGCTACCTTCCCAGTACGCCTTATTCCTGGTCGTGACTACACATTTGTAGTATGGGCAGACCTTGTAGATGAGGATACTACTGCGGATCTTCACTACAAGACTACAGATGGTTTGTCAGCAATCACTTTGAACGGTGCGTGGAACGCTATGGATGATACTCGTGATGCTTACACTTGCTCTGAGGTACGCAAGTTTACAGGTAATGGCGACATCAATCTTACCCTTAAGCGTCCTTTCGCTAAGTTGCGCGTTAAGACTACCGATATGGAGGAGCTTTTGGGTGTTGTTCCTGCAAAGGCTAAGGTTACTTACACTACAGAGCACTACACATCTTTCGATGCTGTAAACCAGACTCCAAGTGCTAAGGCTAATATTGGAGATCACGACACTATCGCTTTCGCTATCGTTGAGTACACTGAGAATGAGGGCGAGAATAAGAAGACTCTCTTCACTGACTACTTCTTCGCTACTGAGAGCCAGGAGGTTGTAAACTTCACTTTGGATGTATTTGAGGCAAATGACACTCCTATTATTTCGCGTACATTCAACACTGCTATTCCTGTAAAGCGCAACAACCTTACAACTATCGAGGGTGATATCCTTACTTATGGTGATAATATCACTGTTGTGATTAAGCCTGAGTTTGCTAACGCTGGCAACATTGAAGAAGCTCCTTACTATCAGGCAGCAGTTTCTAATGGTTTTGATCTTGTTAAGGCACTTTACGAGGGTCGCGAGATTATCGTCCTTAACCATATCACAGTTACAGCTGCTGATGTTGAGGCATACTTGGCAACAACACGCGCTGCTACTGCAATCAACCCTGTACTTAACCTTAACGGCTTTACTATCACTATTGAGAACAACGGTACTGATGCTCTTGTAAACCTTAACGGTGGTACTTTGACTGTTGAGGGCGAGGGTTCAATCGTGTCTGAGAATGGTGCTCTTGTTGAGGGTACTACAGTTGTAACTGAGGGCGCAACAGTTGAGGCTGAGGTTGCTGTTGACGAGAATGGCAATAGCACTGTTAAGACTGGCGTTGAGGCACTTGCTTATGTTCTTGAGAATGGTGGTGAGTTCACATTTACTGAGAATCTTGCTATCTCAGAGGTGCTTTTGGCTTCAACTACAAATCCTATTGTAATCAACGGTGCTAACTATACTCTTACATCTGCTGCAACACGTGCTATCCGCGCAACAGTTGCTAATGTAAATATTGTAGTTAACGACCTTAACATTGATGTTACAACTGAGCGTGTAGGCTCTAACGATATTCGTGGTATTAGCATCGATAACGTAACAGGAGTAGAGCTTACCCTTAACAACTGTTCAGTAATCTTTAGCCACCCATCTGGAAACGACTGGGCGTACGCTGTAAATGTAACTGGTGGTTCAAACCACAAGGTAACTGTTAACGGTGGTACATACAATGGTGCAAATGTAATTAATGTACTTGGTGAGAAGCAGACTGTTGTTGTTAAGAACGCTACTCTAACTTCTTTGTATCCAATCAACGATGCGTACTTCGGTGCTTGTATTTATGTTAAACAGAATGAGAACTCTTCAGTATATGCTGAGGGTAACACATTCAACGGTAACAATGCTTGGGCATTCAACATTGGTTACACACCTATTGAGGAGAAGAACAATACTGATAACACCAAGTATGTTGCTGCAAAGGTAAATGGTGCATACTACTACAATATCGCAGAGGCTATCGCAGCTGCTGAGGATGGCGCAACCATTAAGGTTTTGCAGAGCCACGACTGCAATGTAGGTGCAACTGTTCCTGCTGGCAAGACTTTGACTATCGATCTTAACAAGAAGACTGTTAAGGGTACTGATACTATCACTGGTAGCTTCGGTCTTATCACTAACAAGGGTAACCTTACTATCACTGGTAATGGTAAAATGACTCTTAAGGCTGAGAATAACCGTGGTTGGAACGCATACTCTTCAGTTCTCTCTAACACTGTTGGTGGTAAGCTTGTTGTTGAGAATGGTACTATCGAGCACCTTGGTGGCACTGATATGGCTTATGGTATCGACAACCTAACTAATGGTAAGGGTACTTATGCTGAGACTGTAATCAATGGTGGTACTATCAAGTCTACTTACCGTGCAGTTCGTATGTTCCTCAATGGCATTGAGGCTCAGAATCTCCTTACTGTAAATGGTGGTATTATCGAGGGTGCTAACAAGTCTATCTGGATGCAGGATCCAAGCAAGAACGCAAACACTGGTAAGTTGGTTGTTAACGAGGGTGCAACTCTTAATGGTGATGTTTACCTATTTGTAACTGCTGGTTCTACTGAGTGGCCTGTTGAGGTTTCTATCGCTGCTTCAGCTGTTAATGGCGAGGTAATGACAGGTAATGTTCCTGCAGGTTATGCAGTTAAGAATATTAACGGCACTTGGGAGGTTTTGAAGTACACCGTAGTAAATACCCCAGCTGCTATTCGTTCAGAGGTTGCTAAGGACAATGCCGTTGTTTACATTGAGAACGGTGATTACAAATTAGAAGGTAAACTATCATTCGGTAAGAATGTAATTATCCTTGGTAATGGCGCATCATTGTTCAACGACTGGGGCTCAAATGCTTTCGGAAATCAGGCACATTTCACTAACACCTACGTTGAGAATATCAATTTTACAAACAACTTGATTATTGATGCAGGTATCGTTACTGGCGATGTTAAGTTCGTGAACTGTGTATTCGGTGGTAATCTTGCTCACCAAGGTGTTCACTTCGATAGCGGTAACGGTACGCTTACATTCGACGATTGTACTTTCGTTGGTCGCAACATGCTTGGCGCATCTATCGAGAAGGTCGTATTTAACAACTGTTACTTCGAGAACAAACGCTCATCTCTAACAGGTGCAGACAAGTGGACAGGTGTTAATATGTGGGGCAAGTATGAGTTCAACAACTGCGTATTTGGTTCAGAGGCTCATTGCAATGTTAAGTGCGACGGTGTTGTTGCTACATTCACTGGTTGTACATACACTAATGGTGAGGCAATCTCTGAGGAGATAATTAATGGTACTGAGGCTAACATTGCTGGTAGCACAATTACAATTAAATAATTATCAATTCTGTAATAAATACTTTGCGCTCGACCATACGGTCGGGCGCTTTTTGTTTTTATTAGAGACCAAAGTGACAAAAGTGACCATAGAGACAAGAGCGAAGCCACGGACAATGCCGATATCAACAACGCAGAACTAACAGCACCGAGACCCGCCATCGCTTTTGTCTTTCTCGTCTCTCAGGTCTCTCTCGTCACAATTGTTTTAAGAGACCAAAGTGACAAAAGTGACCAAAGAGACAAGAGCGAAGCCACGGACAATGCCGATAATGACAACGCAAAACTAACAACACCGATACCCGATCTCGCTTTTGTCTCTTAGGTCTCTTCGTCTCTCCCGTCTCTCCCGTCTCTCCCGTCTCTCTCGTCTCTCAAAAACAAAAAAAACAGCGCAAGACAGCCCCTAAAAGCTATCTTGCGCCTTGCTAAATATGGTGGCAAACTATCTCACCACGATCTCATCAACAAAGAGGAAGCCTGAAAATTTGCTACGGTGTGCCTTATAGCGTATATATCGTGCATCGGCACTACCCTGCCAGCCAAAGTTCTTAAACGAAGGTACATCCTCAACAACAACCTCATGCTCTATATCTGCAATCTTTGTCCAGTTCTCGCCATCATCCGATACGGCAATCTCCACCAAGCATGGCATAAAGACTCCAGGTCCACAATACTGCATAAAGTCGGCAGCGATACTCTCGATATGCGCAACCTCGCCCATGTCTATGACGACATCTACGCCACCGCGACCAAGGAAGCCCTGCCAACGACCATCGGCGTAGGTCCATGTGCCACGCAAGCCATCTGTAAGCGTAGCATCACCCGCAGCAGCATACTGAGGACCATAGTAGCGCGATGGGTAGAGATACTCAACGCTCTTACCCAAAGCCTTATGCTCGATAGGCTGCAACGACTCAGGGCGCTCACCAATCTCATTTCTTAGGTCGAAAGGTGCATAGCCGCGCTGCTTCATATCCTCAACAATAGCCACAGCACGCTCACGGAACTCCTCATAGTCGCGCTCCTTAAGCTCGCTCCAGCCAATCTCGGCAATAGCTATAGCGCGTGGCCAAAGCATCATCTCGTAGTGCTCGTCCGTAGGTATAAACTCCGCCCATAGGTTACCCTGCACACCGAGAATAAAGTCACTAACCCTCTTGTCCATGGTTGCAGGCGCAGGGTCATAGGAATAGACTTTACGCAAAGGGAGATAGCCACCGATAGCCTCAGGCTGTGTAGGTGGGGCATCCTGTGGCGCATCTATGTAGCAGTAGGCGTGGGGCGACATCACAACCTTATGCCCTGCTGCGGCAGCCGCCAAGCCACCCTCCTCGCCACGCCACGACATAACCGTAGCATTAGGAGCAAGACCACCCTCAAGTATCTCATCCCAGCCGATAATCTGACGACCTCGGGCATTGAGGTACTCCTCGATACGGTGTATCATGTAGCTCTGCAGCTCATCAACGCTCTCGAGACCCTCCTCACGCATCCTACGCTGACAATCCTCACACTCTGTCCAGCTACTCTTCGACGCCTCATCGCCACCAATATGTATATACTCCGATGGGAATATCTCGATAATCTCATCGAGGATAGCCTGCATCATCTCGAAGGTCGCCTCCTTGCCTATGCAGAGGTCGCCCTGACGCTCAGGCTTATGCGTACAGCCCAACTCTGGGTATGCCGCGATGACCTCATCCGAGTGTCCAGGCATCTCAATCTCAGGGATGATAGTCATATATCGGTCAGCTGCGTAGGCAACCAGCTCGCGCGCCTCGGCCTTAGTGAGGTAGCCACCATAAGCACCCTCAGCGCCCTGCTCCACGAAGGCTCTGTCGCCATACCACCAACCCTTCCATGTGGCTGGCGTGCGCCATGCCGCATAGCTACATAGGCGTGGATAGCTCTCCACCTCAATACGCCAGCCCGCAGCATCGGTAAGGTGTAGATGCAGGCGGTTCATCTTCAACTCTGCCATAGCATCAATCTGACGCTTCAAGAACTCCACCGAACGGAAATGACGCGATATATCTATCAGCACACCGCGATACTCAAAGCGTGGAGCATCGCATATCTGACACACTGCCAAAGCACCCCTTTCGTGACACATCTGTCTTAGCGTCTGAAGAGCGTAGTATAGTCCCGCAGCCGTAGTAGCCTTGATATCAACACCCTTAACACCTATATTTAATAGATAGCCCTCATCGAAGTTCTCATACTCCTGAGCCTCCTTAATCACGGCGGCATCCACAACAGCAAGGTTGAGATAGCCACGCTTAGCAGGACGCTTAACTCTGCGAAGCTCAACGCCAAGCTCCAAGGCAGCACTCTCCAGACGCGCAACATCCGACTTAGGAGCGTCAATATACAACGCAAGACCCTTAGAGATATCTAAGCTACCCTCACCCTCAACATACGCATTAGGCAGTGGTGTGATAGCAGATCTTTGTGTTGCACTCTGAGCATAGGATGCGGTGACTGCCAAGATAGTGGCACCAAGTAGTAGGGTTATAAACTTTTTCATATAAGTAGTCTTAATTATATATATGAGGGTAAAGATACAAAAAAATACCAAATATCCATAATTTCAGAGGGCAAGATATAAGAGAAGGGGTTGCCAGATACCCAGCAACCCCCTATTAACCCTATGAGAGTCCCTATTAGAAGTGTACGCTCTTAATAACACGAACCTTAACAAGGTCGCTCTCAACGCTCATCAAAGGCTCAACCTCGTGGTAGATAACCTCAGCAGCGCGTGGCGCACCTACAGCCTCGCTCCAGATGCATTCCATAGTAGGCATCGCATTCTCAGCAACAACCAACGACTTGCTAAGTGCCTTAGGCTGTGCATTGTTTACTTCATCAACATAACCGCGAAGCTCCTCAATATCGTTGGCGCCTAAAGGCGTAACAGGGCACTTAGCTACTTTAGCCTCATGGCCGTTAGCATCCTGAGCATATGCAACAATGGTCTGCTCGACATCCCACTCAGCAACGAAGAAGTGGTAAGGCACAGCAAGAGATGCAAGCTCCTGCCAGTAGCCACGGAACTCAGAGATAATATAGCGGTCAGCCATGGCATTTACATCGTTATAAGCATCTGATGATAGCGCAGTATATGCTGCTGTAGCACCATCAAGGTTGTTAAGCTTAACAGCCACAATAGGACGACCTGATGTCAACTCTTTGTCACCGAAGATAGTACCTGCCTCATGCTCACCATTGTAAACACCAAGAAGCTCAATCGTAGGTGTTACTTCTCCAAGATTTGTTGTTGTCGCGATAACATCTGTATATACGCAGCGTGCAAACTTGCGGTTCTCCGCATCAATAGCCAATACATAACCGATATACTCGCGGTTAGGCTCAAGGTTTGCAACATAGTACTTACCATCACCATTGCGGTAGTAACTAGAGAGTGACTCCTCCAAAGCCTCCCAGAAGGTAAGCTTAGGGCTCTGGCCCGACATTGTCATCTCAACAAGCTGAGCAAGAAGAGATGAAGAGGCGTTGATAGCAGCCTGTGGATCGAAGTTATCAGCATATGCGATACCTGGCTGGTAGTAGATTGTTGGATCATCTGCCTTAATCTCGAGGTAGAAGTCATAAGGACCAACATCCGAAGCAGTGATTGTAAACTCAGCAGTCATAGGATCACCCTGCTCTGCAGTCTTGAATGACACATATACAGGTGCCGAAGTGATAGTACCTGGGTCGATATCATACTCACCTGTCTCCTCGAGAATAGTACCGTATGTTGGGTTAGGCTCAAAGCTGAACGCCACGACAAAGTACTCTGTCTCAGCGATGTTAAGCTCAACCTTATTCTCACCTGTGAGGTCAGTTACACCTGTAACAGGGTCACGATGCTTAAGCTCTGTGTAGTTCTCCCAGTAGTAGATATACTCTGTGATAGCTGTTTGTGCAATTTCAGCAGGCTTCATGCTCTTCTTCTGACTGTCGATATAGCCGATGTAGTAGTAATACTCAGCCTCTGGGTCTGAAGGTGTGATGCGCACATCGGCACTGTAGTGACCAATGTTATAGACATCAATATCGAATGATAGATCGGACTGTGCAGCCTCACCAGAGTTGTAGCGAAGCTCCTTAAGCGCAGATGTCACCACTGCAGCACCCTCGGTATAGTCCACCGCAGCTGCGAAGCACACATACTTGGTCTTAGGAATAAGGTTTGAGTCGTTGAGTGTGCGCATACCCTTGTGGAAGAGCTTAATGCCAATCTCGTCATTTGAAAGACCCTGCTCCTTAAGAGTTGTAATCTCGGTGTTTAGGTAGTTCTGGAAGTACTCCTCCTTAGTCCAACCATACTCACCATCGGCAGATGTATATGCCTCATACTCATCAACAGTGATGTTAATGAGGTGCCACAACTGAGTATCTATCGAAGGAGTAACCGTCAAAGCTACAGTTGTAAGGTTTACATTTGACTTGATCACGAATGTACAAGATGACTGAGGAATATTGTTTGCCTTGGTCTTGAAGCTCTGCTTGAACAATGTAGAAGATGTCTCGAGCTTATCGTTAACACCAAATACAAGAAGGTAGTAGTTAGTGTCGATGCTCAAACCCTCGATTTTATGGTTCTCCAAAGCACCACGCTTTAGCTTCTCTGCCATATAAACCTCAAATGTTGAGCCATTAGCCTCGGCATAAGACTTAACATCCTGGAAAATCTTAGCAATAACCTCTACATCAGCCTCATACGACTCCACAGTCTTTGCATCGAGCACACCTACGAAGTAGCCCGCCTCAAGATCTGAAGGCACTACGCTAATTGTAGCATCTGTCTTAGTCACATCAAGAACGCTAAGCTCGAATGTAAGCTCAGGTGATGGGGTTGGAGGTGGGGTTGGTGTCTGACCAGGATCGGTTGGATCATCACCACAAGCAACGAGTGATAGCGCTAAGACCATCATCGCCGACAATAACCAGTTGATTTTTTTCATAAGTTATAAGTGTTAAATTAATTAGTTATTTATCAATGCTTTATCACACAAAGAATTAGCCCTACTCATCAATTATCCAACACACACCAATTCTCCGATACAAATATAATTCATTTTATCTAAGCCACAAAATTTTCCACAATATTTCAAGTCCTTCAACATACTAACACTCCATCCTTAAGTGGTTATGCTGATTAGATTTTGGTTCGAAATCGCAAAAAATATCTGAAAAATTTTCGCAGAACACAAAAAAAACATATATTTGTGGTTGCAAAGTGTGACAATTAAACAAAAACAACTTAATACAACTTGAATTATGGCTAATGTACCTGCTAATTTGAAGTACTCTAACGACCACGAGTGGTGCCGTGTAGAGGGTGATGTTGCCGTTATCGGCATTACTGATTATGCTCAGTCACAGCTTGGTGACATCGTTTTCGTTGATGTTCCTACTGTAGGTGAGACAATCGAGGCTAACGAGGTTTTCGGCTCTATCGAGGCTGTTAAGACTGTATCTGACGCATTCTCTCCAGTAAGCGGTGAGGTTATCGAGTTCAACGAGGCTGTTGAGGCTGACTCATCACTTGTTAACAGCGATCCTTACGGTGAGGGTTGGTTGGTTAAGATCAAGATGTCTAACCCAGCTGAGGTTGAGGGCTTGTTGGATGCTGCTGCATACGAGGCTCTTATCGGCTAATATACTGATAACAAATAGTATGGGGCTGTCTAATCGACAGCCCCATATTCTTTTTATAGCCCTCCTATCGTAGGCAGAACTCCACCTCCTTAAAGGCATACTCCCGCACCACTCCGTCCTCATGCTCTAAGCACAATTCACCTGAGTGACGCACGCCACGAATGGTTGCCGTAAATCGCTCTCCGTTTGGGTAGGCATATGTGTGTGGTTCTCCAAGATGATACATCGTATCGATATATAACCTCTCAATCTCCGCCTTGCGACCCTGCTCCAACTCGCCATAAAGCAACTCAAGGTTAGCAACGATACGCTCCAATACCTCACGACGGTCAAACTTCACACCGCGCTCGACAAACATCGAGGTAGGATTTGGCAAATCCGAAGGGAAAGCCTCTTGATTGACATTTAGTCCAATGCCCACGATAGTGCGCGATAGCTTATCTCCTGAGAGTGCATGCTCGATGAGTATTCCCACAATCTTATTATCCCCGACATAAATATCATTTGTCCACTTTATACGGCACTCGATGCCATACTCTGCGAGTGTGCGAACAAGTGCCAAGGCAACAATTTCCGATAGCAGAAACTGCTCTGTTACAGGCAGGAAGGTTGGCGTAAGAAGCATTGAGAATGTAAGGTTTTGACCCTCGATGCTATGCCACGAGTGGCCGCGCTGTCCGCGTCCTGCGCTCTGCGACTCTGCCCACAGGACATCCATGTGTCGATACTTAGGGTTGCGTATCTCATCATTTGTCGATGTAGTATGCTCTATGTAGTAAATCATAATCGTCAATATTTTAAGCAAAGATACGAAAAATAGTTGAAAAAGGGTTATCTTTGCAACCATATATAGAATATATGATGTTATGAAATTTTACGGATTAAATATCACCCTGCTGCTAGCCACAATACTCACTATTGGTTGTGGCGGCACAAAGGCAAATAACACAAATAGCAAAGATAGCAACGACAAGAGCATGGTTAGCAGTAAGAAGCGCGAGATAGTAATGGCAAAGCTATATGACTATCGCGTTGTTAGGGAGTATCCACACTCCACGAAGAGCTACACCCAGGGCTTGCAATATGTCGATGGTGTTATGTGGGAGGGCACAGGTCGTGAGGGTAGCTCTTACCTCCAGACTATAGACCTCAAAACGGGCGAGGTTAATATCCTTGCATCACTACCAAATAGTGAGTTTGGCGAGGGTATCACCCACTACAAAGACCGTATATATCAGCTTACATGGGAGTCACATAAGGCATATCTATACGACAGCAAGGGCAACTTCATCAAAAACATCACCTATCGTGGTGAGGGCTGGGGCATAACCACCGACGGTGAGCATCTATATATGTCGGACGGAAGCTCTACAATACGCCGCATTAACCCCGATACTTTCGCTACCGAGGAGTCTATATGTGTGACACTCAATGGTGAGCCCTTAGACCTGCTCAACGAGTTGGAGTGGATCGACGGTCATATCTGGGCGAATGTCTATCTTACGGATGCTATCGTGGAGATAGACCCAAAGACGGGCATAGTAGTAGGATTTATAGATCTTCCTGAATTACGCGGCAGACTAAAGCAAAATCCTGAGGCCGAGGCACTAAATGGCATCGCATACAACGCCTCAACAGGCAACTTCTATGTCGCAGGCAAGGATTGGAACCGTATTTTTGAGATAGAGGTTATAAAGTAAACAACATGAATACATCAGATAGAATTAAGGAGCTCTTAGAGCGTCATATTATAGTTAAGGATGCCGCCATTGGCACATCACTCATAGGCTCACGCCGCGACATTCTCCCAGAGCTTATCTCTATAAATGAGCCTCAGAGGGTTGTAGCAATGTACAAGGAGTCTATAAAGGCGGGAGCAAGAATTATAACCACCAACACCTTCCTTTCTGACCCACTATCCCTCGCATCATGCGGTGTCACACAGAGCTGTGATGAGGTTGTCGCTGCGGCACTCTTTGCTGCCCGCCAAGCACGCGAGGAGAGCCAGAAGGAGGTATTTATCGCTGGCTCCATAGGTCCTTCAACACGCAACATAACCCTAGCTATAGACCTCACGGAGGAGGAGCTTAGAGCATCCTACCGCACACTTATCGAGGCACTAAATCGTGAGGGCGCAGATATCTTCCTCATCGAGAGCATCACCGATGTTCGCAATGCGGAGATTGCTGCCGAGGTGTGTCGCGAGGTAGCACCCGAGAAGCCTATCATCTTCTCTGCCACACTCTCAAAGATTGGCGGTCTGCTTGTGTCGGGTCGCCCTATCGAGAAGTTCGTGGAAGATGTCACAAAATTTGAGCCTTTTGCCATAGGCTTCAACTGCTCGCACGGTGTCAAAAATATCGTAGATAACATCGAGCTATTGGCTCGTTTCACCACGCTTCCAATATATGCTGCCCCATCTGCAGGTATGCCAGATAGCCGTGGCAAGTACCCTGAGAGCGTTAAGAAGCACACCGAGAGCCTACGCACCGCCGCCGAGCGCGGACTACTAAGCATCGTGGGTGGTTGTTGTGGCACAACCGTGGAGTACACACGCAGCGTAGCACAGATGGCGCGCCACTATAAACCTCGCAAGTAACGAATTATGAATAGCATAGAACTAAGACGCAGGATACACCAAAACCCAGAACTATCGTTCGAGGAGCATCAGACACAGAGCCTTATAATTGAGGCGTTGGAGGCTGAGGGTATTGATTATCGCAAGATTGCTGGCACGGGTGTTCTCGCCAAGATTGAGGGCAAGCGTGGCAACCTTAAGAGGTGTGTTGTGCTTCGTGCCGATATAGACGCACTCCCTATCAAAGAGCTTAACGACATAGCGTTCTGCTCGAAGAATGAGGGCGTTATGCACGCCTGCGGTCACGATATGCACACAGCTATACTCTTTGGTGTGTTGCAGGAGCTAAACAAGGAGCGCAACTTCGAGGGTACACTCTTTGGTATCTTTCAGCCTGGCGAAGAACTTAACCCTGGCGGTGCATCCATAGTGCTTCAGGAGGAGCCTTTCGAGGGCTACGATGTTGCAGCCGTCATAGGTCAGCATGTAGATGCTCGCTTCGAGGTTGGCGAGGTTGCTATCTGCCCAGGTATGTTTATGGCATCGAACGATGAGCTTCGCCTCTATGTGCGTGGCAAGGGTGGTCACGCAGCGCGCCGTAGCGAGATTAACGACACGGTGACGGCTATGGCTGACCTTGTAATGCGCACCACAATACTCAACTCACCAAATGGTGTGGTGTCCATAGGCAAGATTGTGGCTGACGGCGCTACAAATGTCATCCCCGATATGACCTATGCCGAGGGTACTATGCGCACCTTCGATAACGAGGAGCGTGAGCGCATACACACCCACCTACACAGCAATGCCCGCGCCATCGAGGAGAGGTATGGCGTGGAGGTCGAGGTGGATATAAATCATGGCTATCCATCCGTTAAGAATGATATGATGCTCTCGTACGAGGCTATGATAATTGCTCAGGACGAGGGTATCGTGGTACGAGATATTGCACGCATACCTATGGCCGAGGATTTCGGTTACTATACCGAGCGTTATCCCTCGCTCTTCTACCGCTTGGGTGTCGGCACTAAGGCGGGAGGCTCACACAGCGCCACCTTCCTACCCGACGAGGCAGCTATTGCCGTAGGTGAGAGGATGATGCGCCGCATGGCTCTCCATATACTGAATAAATAGAATGGGAAAGAAGAAGAATAAGAGGGGAAACAACCGCGATGAGCGCGCATCGTTCATCGTGGATATGTTCAGAGAGTTTCCCGATAATAAGTTTTCACTCAAACACTTAGCAGCAGCATCAGGAGGTGCTGATAGGGATGGTCGCACCATGACCTTTGCCATTGTGCGACAGCTTATCGAGGATGGTTTTATTGAGGAGGTAGCACGCAGTAAGTATCGCCTCTCGCGCTCAGCCATGCCACGCTACGCTGGTGTTGTAAACTCTTGTTCACCAGGCGTACTATATGTCCATGTCGAGGAGCTTGAGAGCGATGTATATGTATCGCGCCGAAATGGTGGCGGTGCATTGGATGGTGATAGCGTAGAGGTTGTCGTGGCGCGCCGCTCACGCGATGGCGAGCTTGAGGGTACTATCGTTGCCGTTACGGAGCGAAGCCAAAAGCCATATATAGGCACTGCGCAGCTCACCACAAACTCCATATTTGTCACTCCTGACTCTCGCCGCATAGGTACAGATATATACCTTCCACGCAAGCAGAACCATAAGGTTGAGGAGGGTGACAAGGTACTTGTGCGTGTGGTTGATTGGCCCGAGAGTGAGCGCCTACCACACGGTGAGTTGGTCGATATCCTTGGCAAAGCGGGAGATAACGACACGGAGATGCACGCCATACTTGCCGAGTATGACCTGCCCTACCACTTCGAGCGCAATGTTATACGCGATGCCGAGCGCATAGATGGCAAGATTACCGAGGAGGAGATCTCTCGCCGCAGAGATATGCGCGATAGAAAGACCTTCACCATAGACCCTGCCGATGCTAAGGACTTCGATGATGCACTCTCAATACGAAAGATTGAGGAGGGGTTGTGGGAGATAGGTGTTCACATCGCCGATGTTACCCACTATGTAACCCCCGGCTCAATAGTCGATAACGAGGCTCAGGAGCGTGCCACATCGGTATATCTTGTTGATAGAACGGTGCCTATGCTCCCTGAGAGGCTTTGTAACGACCTCTGCTCGTTACGCCCAAACGAGGATAAGCTATGCTTCTCGGCACTATTTACGATGAACAGCGATGCCGAGATTATTGACGAGTGGTTTGGTCGCACGGTCATCCACTCCGACCGCAGATTTGCTTACGAGGAGGCACAGGAGGTTATCAAGAGTGGCGCGGGTGATTGCGCTGAGGAGATATTAACTCTCCACACCCTTGCCCAAAAACTTCGTAGTGATAGGTTTAAGCACGGTGCTATAGCCTTTGAGCGCGAGGAGGTACGCTTCAAGCTCGATGACAAGGGTCGCCCTATTGGTGTCTATACCAAGATACAGAAGGAGGCAAATCAGCTTATCGAGGAGTTTATGCTACTTGCCAACCGCCGTGTTGCTGAGTTCTGCGCACACCGCATGGTTAATGGTCGCCGCGTACCACGCCCTATGGTCTTCCGTGTTCACGACGAGCCATCGGAGGAGAAGCTCGATAGATTTAGAGAGTTCGCCCTACGCTTTGGACACTACTTCAAGGCCTCGAAGGGCAGAGCCGTAGCTAAGGAGATGAACAAGCTACTTGGAAATATTGCAGGTCGTGCTGAGTCCAACGCTATAACTACTCTTGCCGTACGCAGTATGGCTAAGGCGGTATATACCACCGATAATATCGGTCACTACGGCTTGGCATTCCCCTACTACACCCACTTCACTTCGCCTATACGCCGCTACCCCGATATGATGGTTCACCGACTCCTGGCGAGCTACCTCGCAGGTGCGAAGGGAGGCGATAAGAAGGCTTTAGAGGCTTTGTGCGTACACTCCACCGAGCGCGAGATATTGGCCTCGGATGCCGAGCGTGCAAGCATAAAGTATAAGATGGCGGAGTTTATGAAGGATCGCATTGGCGAGGTCTTCACGGGCACAGTATCGGGCATGACCGAGTGGGGCATGTATGTTGAGCTGGATGAGAACCATGTCGAGGGCATGGTATTCCTTCGCGATATTGACGATGATGACTACTACCGCTTCGATGAGGCGCGCTACGAGGTTGTAGGTCGCAGCAGCGGACACAGTTTCACCCTCGGCACACCTGTTCGTGTTATGGTCAAGAGCGTAGATATGCGCCGTCGCACACTCGATTTCAAACTACTTCTATGATGGACTTGAATAACATTTTGGAACGCGCTATAGAGCGCACACCCCTCACGCGTGAGGAGGCATACTTCCTATACGACAACGCTCCCTTACAGCAGCTTTGTGGCATCGCTGACGCCCTACGCCGCTCGGCAGTCAAAGACCCTGAGGTTGTAACATGGCAGATAGACCGCAATGTCAACATTACGAATGTATGTAAGTCGGGATGTAAATTTTGCAACTTCCACTGCAAGCCCCACCAGGAGGAGAAGTCATTTATTACCTCAATGGCTGAGTACCGCAAGAAGATTGAGGAGGCTATGGCTCTCGGTGCCGACCAGCTACTTTTGCAGGGAGGACTACACCCACGCCTCGGCATAGAGTTCTACGAGCGTCTATTTTCGCAGCTTAAGAAGGAGTACCCCACCATTCGCCTCAACGCCCTTGGTGCGCCTGAGGTGGCACATATAGCAGCCATCAGCGGCATCACAACACGCGAGGCTCTTATCCGCCTACGCGATGCAGGTCTTGACACCCTTCCTGGTGCAGGTGCAGAGATACTCTCAGAGCGCGTACGCAAGATTATATCTCCAGCCAAGCCCTCGGTGCGCGACTGGATTGTGGTTATGCACGAGGCTCATCAGCTCGATATTCCCACCACAGCGACAATGATGTATGGCCATATCGAGACGCCACATGAGCGTATCGACCACCTCATCACCATCCGCGACCTTCAGACACGCCGTCCTGAGGGAGCACGCGGCTTCACAGCCTTTATTCCGTGGGTCTTCTGCCCTAAGGGTACGCAGCTCGAGAAGGAGGGCATATCGCCACGCTTTTCGGCTACGGAGTATCTACGCATTATCGCCATGAGCCGTATCATCCTACACAACATCCCTAATATCCAGGCATCGTGGCTCACTGTAGGTAAGGATGTTGCAGAGATAGCCCTAAAGAGCGGTGCTAACGATATGGGCTCGATAATGATTGAGGAGAATGTGGTATCATCGGCAGGTGCTACAACACGCTTCGACAGGGAGGCTATGCAGGCTACCATACGCCGTGCGGGCTTCAAGCCACAGCTTCGTGACCAGCTATACAACTATCGCGAGCTACCTCTTTAGGCTTGATATATATAATAAAATTAGTGGTGTGCCAAATGACACACCACTAATTTTATACTCTCGTGACAGCCTACTTCATAGGTGCTACTGAAAGCATCTGTACCTGGGCGCCACTCTCAAGCTTCTCGATAAGCTCCTCGATAGGACGGATATTTTCACTTGTCCAGTCTATAAGCTCTGACATCCACATAGGCGTTACATTACCCTTGTAGTCAAATGCTGCAGCACATACATAGTACGGCATATAATCATATATAATAGCACTTACTGCTACTGGAGGACAGGTATCAATCAACAAGTCATAGAAGGTTGTATCATAGCCACCCCAATCATAATCCATCTTAGTACATGCATAAGTAAAGATATCTGATGTAGGCTCGCTTGTCTTTACCTCCATTGCAATTACGCCTACTATGCTATCTGGGTTGTATGGTGGGTAGAAGCTTTCAAATCTCTCAGGGTCGTAGTTATATAGGTCTGATGGACGATAAGGACCGCTAAACTCAACATCAGTAATCTCCAACAAGCACTCACCCTCAGGCTCAGTCTTAAATATCTTAGTGCATACCTCAGTGGTTACAACGCCACCGCTATAACCGAATGCCACAACGATATACTCCTTATTAGGGTAGAGAGTATTTAGGTGTGTGGTAATCTCACCCTCGAAATTATATGCATAGTTGTAGAACTCGCCTAATACCATATCCAACAACACCTCATCATCGTAGTCTGCAGGCAGATACTCCGTAGGGGTAATAAGCAACATATATGACTCCTCAGGGTTTGATGGTGTAATCTTAAGGTCAGCAACACGCACATAGCAGTTTGTAACCTCGATGTTAATATCCATATCCGACTGCTGCACCTCCTCGGTAGAGAAGTTTATGTAACTTGGCTTACCTACAACCTGATAGTAGCCATCATACTCCGCAATTGGGAATGCAAGAGCTGTGTAGAGCGTATAAGAGGTTAGCTCTGTAGCAATCAACTCCTCGCCCTTGAATGCTATAGTCTCAAGGATATCATCAATAGAGTGACCCGCTCTAAGGTTCGAATTACATGCTGCAAGCCACTCATCAGAGATGCTCTTCATAAACTCATCGGTAATAGTTGCATCATTGCCAAGATACAAATCATCGTTGCCATCCACAATCTTAACGAGGTAGTAGCCATCCCAATTCTCAGGCTTTACACTCAACTCTACATTAGCGCCATCAATCTCGACATTTAGGTCGAAGTTAACCTCTTGTAATGGAGCATACTCAGGCTCAATAATAGTCCATGCAATATCTGTTACAGGCTCATACGATGCGCCATCCTCCGAGAACTGCACACCATAGACATACAATACCGACTTAATACCTGGAAGCACGCTATTCCACTTAATACGCTGAGTACCCTGGAACAACACCTTCACACCCTGCATATACTCCTTGAGGTTCATGTTATTTTGAGCAGCATTACCCTCAAAAGCGAAATAATCATCCTCCCAAAGTTGCTCAGGTGTAGTGATACCGCCATTCTGGAAGTATGAGACTTCCTCAAGATACATGATATAGAACATCTCGCTATCATTAGGCGTCACCTTTGTTATTGCAGATGCTGCATGAAGCTCCTCGACAACTATATCGAACGCCACCTCAGGTGTTGGCTGCTCTGGCTCATTTGGCTGCTCAGGCTGCTCAGGCTCTTTATTAGGCTGGTTATTCGGCTCAAGCTCAGTACATGCAATCATTGCAATCATACCAAGCATAAGGATAAATAATCTCTTCATATACTAAGACGATTTATGTGTTATTAAAATTATTCCCCCACAAAGGTAGAAAAAAATCTATTAATTATCAATAAAGGTGGACACCACAAAAAAGTAGACCACGAAATTCGCAGCCCACTTCATATTATTAAGTCTTTGCTTAGAATGCGTAACCTACAGAGATTGTAGTAACGCCCATACGACCCTTGTCTTTGTAAGTTATTTTATCAAGATTAGCAATACGAGTAAAATCTGAAACTCTACCAATGCTAATAGTATATACATCATATGAGAAAGCAACTCCATAGTTTAGACCCATTTGGAAACGATTAAATGCCAAATCACCAGCTGCACCCTCCTCATCCTTTGATGAATCAAATAATCTAACCTTTATAGGGTCACCAGATAATTCGGCTTCATTACCATCTAATGAAGAATTTTCAATTTTATAGCCTGAAGTCTGATTGCCGAATAGATTAAATCTTAAGTTAAGACCAATATATGGCGTAACTGCAATTCGGTTATTATCAAAAGATAGACGCAATGATGCATTAACAGGCACATTTAAAGCAAACATATTTGCCTTATAATATCCCTCTAATTGAATAGTTGAAAACTCACCTCCTGGAGTCTTCTCCTTACCGAAAAGATAGTGAATATTTGCACCATACTCAACAAAAATTGGCAAACCCTTTACAATATGGTACGACTGCAAGTAACCTAAAGTTACGCCACTCTTAATTGGATACTTAAGTTCTCCATAAATACCGAATTCCTTCCAGTTGATATGAGCATCGTTGAAACCAACATATGCTCGGCGGTAGTTCTCAGTAGGCATCTTCTTAATCATCTTCTCGGCATCGCGTGTAGCGTTGTAGAACGATGCGCTCTGTGCCATAAGGGCAGGTGCTGTTGCAAAGAGTGCAACGATTAGTAGTGCATAGAATCTCTTCATAGCGTTAATAATAGTTTATCTGTTAATAATAATTTCAAATAGATAACACAAATATAGCAATTATTTCTCAATTACCAACACCTTATACCAAAAATAGGTCTAACTACTTATAGGCTACCAATACAAGCACAAGGGGCCGACCCTAAAGTCAGCCCCTCATAGTTTATCTTTGTTTAGCAACCCTCTTAGAAGGCAAAGCCCAACGATAGAGTCTTTAGCTCGGTAGTAGCAGTGAAGTTCTCGCCGCGATCAACCAAAGGCATAAGATCCGAGGTGATACCTGCGCTGAGAGTAATAGCACCAAAACGAAGCGCAACACCATAGCTCAAACCTGTCTGGAAACGCTTCCACGCTGCCTCACCAGCAGCACCATCCTTATCTGATGTATCGTATAAATCGACCTCAGAAGTAGTAACCGTATTACCAATCTTTGTCTCAACAACCTGCTGACCCCAAAGATTAAGGCGTAGGTTAATACCAGCATAAGGAATAATGGCAATCTGACCAAGAGCGATATCGAAAGAGGCATGCAAAGGCACATTAAGTGCAACATTACTTGCACTATATGTAGTCTTAACACCAAGAAGCGAAGACTCATCATTACCAAACATATACTGCAAATTTGCCCCATACTCTAAATGGAGTGGTAGAGTATTAACAACCTGTGCAGACTTCAAAAAGCCCAAGCTCACAGCATCCTTAATAAGATATAGCCCATCATTTAGATCTTTCAACTCGCTCCAATCTATCGCCACAGTGCTATAGCTAACATAACCTCTACTGTAACCCTCACCACTCTGAGCATATAGCTTAGGCGCAACAGCCACAAGAGCCAAGAACATCAAGACATAAAATCTCTTCATAATATCAAAAAATTATTGGTTAAATTCATCATGTGCATCAACTCGCACTATGCAAATATATGAATAATTTTTCGATATTTATCGAACTACTGCATAAATTCAACAAACGACCTTTTTTTATCAATCGGGCGAAGGATATAGCCATAGCTATACTTATCAGCAGTAAGGCGATACTCATCATGTGGCTGAGCACCCCAGCTATCATCACCACCCAAACCGCGCTGTGCTAAATCTATATGTAGCACCACTTCGCGGCGTGGTTCGATATCGGAGTAGTGCATCTGCTTCTTAGATAGCCCCGGATCCAAGTCCTCCGAACGATAAGGCATTGCGCTGATATTCAGCGGTTGAAGTCCCTCAACACGGAGTCCCTCTCCCTCACTATTTGTAAGCTCCAACCAGCGTACATCTGTCTTATTTCCCGACTCCTGAGGACGCACATAAGGGAATAGCTGCTCATCGGTGCTCTGCTCATAAAGACCAATGAACGAGGACTCCTTACGGTCCGAGTAGCTCTCCCAAGGTCCACGACCATAATATTTAAGGTTCTTGTAATCCTCTGGCAATATCACACGCATACCCAAGCGTGGCAACTCTGGTACATACTCACCCTTACGCTCCCACTCCACTTCAACCTTGAGTGAGCCATCCGCCATAAAGGTATATGTCGTTGTGAGAAGCGATGGCGCATCCACCAACTCCCTAACATTGCATGCTACAACCGAATTACCCATAACCTTTACCGATGAGGCCACCGTTCTACCACGATTTGTGCGCCATACATTTGCTGTGCGCTGGAAGCCAGCACCCCAATCATTATCTGTTGGAGCACGCCAGAACCATGGCTCAGGCACCTGAGGTAGAAGTTCTCTGTCGTCCGACACATAGCGCACCAAACAGCCATTATTCTTGTTGAACAACACACCTATATCTCCCGCGTAAGCAACAACCCAATCATCGCCCTTGCGCACCTTGATATGCCCGTTAGGCTCCTCCTGCTCGAAGTTATAGTCGCTAAGGGCAATCTGCTCAGCTGCCACCTCATGCCCCACGGGGATTAGTGGATGCTCCCTCTCTTGAAGCGCGTAGAGGTTAAGCATATACTCCTTACCCTCCTTTAGTTCAGGTAACGATAGCTCAGTATCGGTGGACTTACCTGCCTTACACTTAACATCTGCAATCTCGCCCTCGGCAACCTGCTCACCCTCGCAAAGGATCTTATATACAAACTTATAGGCGCTTAAATCGCTAAATGTAAAGTTGTTGTGAATACGCAATACACCGCCATCAAGCAGTTCGAAGTTAATATCCTGATACACTTTCTTTACCTCATACAATCCTGGATGTGGTGTGCGGTCTGGCGACACTACGCCATTGCAACAGAAGTTCTCATCGTGCGTGTACATCCAGGCACCAAAATCACCTCCATAAGCCCAATAGTGGCGACCATCGCGACCCACGGCATCAATACCTTGATCCACCCAATCCCAGATGAAACCGCCCTGCATATGCTTTCCCAAGGCCATAATATCGAAGTACTCGCGAAAGTTACCAGTAGAGTTACCCATGGCATGTGCAAACTCACAAAGGATATATGGTTTACTGAGATCCTTACGCTCGGCATATCTACGAAGCTCCGCCATAGGCGGGTACATAGGGCAGATAATATCGGTATGTGCGCCACCATAGCCCTGCTCAAGCTGCACAAAGCGTGTCTTATCTCTATCCTTAATCCATGTGTACATCTCACCATAAACCTCACCATCGCTACTCTCGTTACCCATAGACCAGATGATTACCGATGGATGGTTCTTATCGCGCTCAACCATCGAACGCACTCTGTCGTGGTGAGTACCTCTCCACTCGGCACGGTGCGATGGGTGGAACTTAGGGTATGACTCATGCCAGCCTGTACCACAACCATGCGCCTCGATATTTGCCTCGTCAACAAGCAAGATACCATACTCATCACATAGGTCATACCACTCGGTAGGCTGTGGATAGTGGCTTGTGCGCACAGCGTTAATATTAAACTGCTTCATTAGGGTTATATCCCTGAGCATAAGCTCTCGGTTGACCACATGTCCCGTAGCAGGGTTGTGCTCATGGATATTTACACCATTTATCATCAATGGCTTACCATTGAGCATTAGCTGAGAATTCTTAATCTCCACCTTACGGAAGCCAGTACGCGTAGATGTAGATTCTATAATATGACCATCAGCATCTTTAAGAGTCACAACTGTGGTGTATAGATGCGGTGCTTCATGACTCCATGTGCTAACCTTTGCAAGGTGCTTGTCAATCACCACATCATGTGTTGAACCTGCCTTAACCGCAATCTGCTGGCGCTCATTTATAACCACCCTACCATCCTTATCCACTAAGCGGAGTTCCAAAGCGCCTGTAAACTTACGCGAACGCGTATTTTCAATGGTCACTGTCGAGGTGTACACACCACGCTTATAGCTCTCATCAAGGTCGGCAATAACGAACATATCGGCAATACGCACATTATCTACAGAGTAGATCTTCACACCCCTATCAAAGCCCGACAGACGCCAAAAATCCTGATCCTCAAGATATGAACCATCCGACCAGCGTAGGCCCTTCACAGCAAGAGTGTTCTCACCTGGCTGCACAAAGTTCGAAATATCGAACTCTACAGCAGTCTTTGTTCCCTCCGAGTAACCCACCTCTATACCATTAATCCAAACATACATCGCCGCCAAGCCCGACTCGAAGTGAAGTATCACTCTACGGTTCTCCCACTCCTCAGGTATCAAAAACCTATGACGATAGCACCCCGTTGGATTATCATCATGTGGAATATATGGAGGATTCTTAGGGAATGGATAGTTCACATTTGTATATATAGGCATACCATAGCCATTCACCTCCCAATTACCTGGCACAGGTATAGTTGCCCACTCGCTATCGTCATACAACACGCCCTCGAACTCCTCAGGGGCATCAGCAGGCTTTGCAGACCAGTGAAATTTCCACTCGCCACTGATATCTATCACCCACTCCGAGCCACCACGCTCCAATGCTTGTTCCATAGAGGGGTATGGCACGAGCGTGGCACGCGCAGGGAGTTTATTTATTTGATAGACCTTAGGTTGCTCCCAATATTCACGCTTATCAGCCATAGTCGTAACCACAACCATAGCCAAACATATAGTTAGTAATACTCTTCTCATACTATTTAATAATAAGGTCATCAACTCTAATCTTTGGCACATAGTGAACACCTTCCTCACGGTAGTAGGTCAGGTTATCACCCTCATCACACTCCTTAAGTTCAATGCGCTCTGTAGGGCGACCTATCGCCAACACCAACAACGGTTCATACTTCAATCCAAGCAACTTCTTTATAGGCTCACGATCAAAGGCTCCTATGCAGATACCTCCTAATCCAATCTCCACCGCCTGAAGCAACATCGACTGAGCCGCTATACCAAGATCTATATCCACATATTTAGACTCCTCAACCATGGAGCATATCACAATAAAGGCATTAGGCTCAGTTCCCTCAAAGGGCAGGTGTAGCTCTGGCAGCGCACCTCCAAGGCGTATATGTTTAAGCATAGTTACTGCCTCATCACCCAATACGGGGCGAAAGCGTAGCACCTGCTGGTTGCGTGCCGAAGGACAGAGTGTCGCCACCTCGATGATACGACGCAACTGATCCTCACGAACCTTAAAACTTGCATCGTAACCACGATAGCTACGGTTATGTTTTAGGAGTCTTCTGAGCGTTGCCACACGACGCTTTGTAGGCTGCGCCTGCTGGAAGTCCTCCATCTTCTTTTCCAAATAGTTATCTGCCATAATCGGATACTTTTCTACAAAGGTAGTAAAAAAATCAGTAATTAGAAATTAGTAGCAGTTAAAAGCTGAAAAGCAGAGCCTTTTTTGAGCGATAGGTTCCAATAGGTTTCGATGGGTTTCATATCATAGTAACCCATTGTAACTCATATTAACTCATTGCAACCTATCTGTCTGCGTTGACGCTGCCTTGCGTTGTCGGCGACTTCGCTGTCGTCTCTTTCGTCTTTTTCGTCTCTCGGGTCTCTTGTTATTTTGGGACGAGAGAGACAAGAGAGACAATAGGGACGGGAGCGAGGCCGGGCATCAGAGTGCGTTGACGCTACCTTGCGGTCCGCACTGCCATGCAGTTAAATGATGCCCGCGCATACCCACCATACCCATTCTACCCACACTACCCATTTCTACCCACCAACCGCGCAAAAAAGAGACCCCACAAACAGTACTCAAAGTACTGCCCGTGGGGTCAACATTAGTGTGGGCACAGATGCGCCCTATACGAAGATATTACTTCTTAGCAGGGAAATCCACGCCATAAGTCTTCTTAAATAGCGCGCGTACACGAGCATGGAATGCCTCCTCAGAGTTATCATAAGCCTCCTTACGGATGATAGGCTTAATCATCTTAGACTCATCGATAGTCAATGGAGTCACAGAGTATGTACGCTGTACAGGTACTGGAGCCTCACCAAGAGACTTAACAGGAACACTTGCAGAAGCACCTACAGATGCGTTAGCTGCTGCGCGCTTAGCACCAGACTTACGAGTAAGCACTACATCGCCACATACGCGTGGGTTAAGTGGAGTTGCCATACCTGCCTGAAGCTGAGCCACACATGGATAGTATGTCTCAACTGCTGCATTTCCATTTTTATCCTTATAGTTATAGACAATAGGCTTGATAGTGATTGTATTGTAATCCTCAGATACCTCAACAGGGAAGCGAGAGTCAACAACCAAATTACCATCATTGCCATATACTGGAGCGCCAAGATATGAGCTGTTACCTACAGCCAACATATAGAATGTATGGTCGATACCATAGTAGAATGCTGACAATGGGAACTCACGCTCGATATTGATAGGCAACCATACATTGCCATCAGCGTCAATCTCCAAGTTCCACTTTGGACCGAAGTCATAGAACATATCAGCAACAGTAGCAACCGAGAACTCGCTTGAAACAAAGAGGTCGTATGGTGTCTGTACAACATTGAGATTGTACTCATGGTCAGCAAAGTTGTAACCAAGGCACAATAGACGGTTGAAACCGCGTGTACGATTATTGTAGTCCTTAGCCATATTCTGGAACTCCTCGAAGAGATCATCGGTCTTATCACGGTTGATACCCCACTCTGCATACAAATCATATACATCCTCAGAGAGTGACTCTGGGTACTCGATACCTGAAGCGATAGTCACATCAGAAGTGTAGTCACCAACAGGCTTCCAGTATTCTGGCTCTGTCTCAGTAGCTGCAACATAGGTCTGCATAGGAGCCTTAGCCTCCCACTCACCACAAAGCTTCTCAAAGAGATCAGAGGTTACTGTGGTAGGATAGTTTGCCTTAGGTGTTGTAACCTCAGCAACAGCTGTAGATGCAGTAGCATCAGGGTTGTTGCTTGAACCCTCCCAGTTGTAAACAAGCATTGCAAGACGAGTTGTAGCATTCTCACGGCTTGATACTGTGAAGTTGAAGCCCTCTGCTGAGTTAATCTGCTCGATAGCATTCAAATCACCATGAAGTGGGTTACCCATAGACTTAAGAAGGTCTGTGTAAGAGTACTCCTTAAGAATCTGGTCGAACTCACGAACATAGTTACATGCAAAGTAAACCTGCTTAACATCGTTAGTACCGTAGTTAGGGTTCTTGACATTGAAAGTCGCCGAATATGGATCGTTCTTATTCTCGACAGGGGTAATAATAATCTCTGGCTTTGGCAAAGTCACCTCTGGCAAAGTGAACTCTGCATGGTTGAAGCACTGTGTAGTACCATGATTATCACCCATACCTGCTACAAAGACATGGAATTTCTGACCAGCGTAACCCTTAGTATCGAGGTACCAACCATTCTCCCACTCCTCCTTGTTAAGGTGAAGCTCAGTCACAGGATCCATAGTTGTGTGAGTACCGAATGACATCAATGCGAAGTATGAACCTACGAACCAACGCATGTACTCCTCGTTATTATCGAGAAGTGGCAATACATTCATCTGATACTCATCGTCAGTACAGATGAAGATGTTATAAAGTATTACCTCCTCATCAGCACGGAAGGTGATAGTTGCATCAATAGGGGTCTTGTTTGTAACCTCGATTGCAACATTTGCATCCATAGTCTCAGGTTCAAGTGTCATCACCTGCAACTTCTCATAGTAACCTGTCCAATACTTCTCTGTGTCATAGCTATCTGTACCATACTCATTGATCCAGCTCTTGAAGTCATACATTGGCATGTAGTAGCCATTGCTCCAACCTGCAGGGAATGACCAAATAGCTTTTGTGATATATTCCTCATATTCTGGATCAGTCTCGCTAATGCTAATTGTCTGAACCTCACCATCTTTATAAACAACAATTTCATCTGGATCATCCATGTATGAGTACTCACCAATAAGGAAGATACCTGGCTCACCTGGAACCTTTGGATCTGAGTACTCAGCGCCATTCTCTACGATATTGCCATTCTCATCAAGCTCATAGTTGTGCTCCTCGTCGTAGTAGATAGTCTTGTCTTTAGTTGTGAACTGCTGAGCATTGAAGAGCAACATGTCGATCTCCATACCACCCTCGCGCTTGCCGTAGTTGTACATAGGGAGTGATGATGTAGAGTAGCGCAATGCATTACCACGCTCCTTAACCTCTGCAGGCACCTGAACATGGATAGCAAAGCCATCTACCTTGCGGTCAACAACAGTCAATACATTGTCACCATAACCAGTTGTAGTAAACTCAACAACCTGACGCTCCAAAATCTTGTTGTACTCCTTAGCACGGAATGCGAAGTAAATCTTGTGTGATGAACTTGCCTCAAGACCCATAATCTCAATCTTGTGCTCAGTTAGTGAATTGCTATTCTCAATAGTGGTCTTCTCACCACCAGCAAGGATAGCTGTAGCATCACGCTCCTTGTCAATAACATAGGCAAACTCCTTGATACCCTGAGTCTTCACGGTAATCTCGATAGATGTAGCCTTAGGCTCACCGAGCAATACCTCAGCGATAGTCTTACCACCCTGCGCTGGCTTCTGTGGGTCTGGCGTACATGCGCCAATTGCAAAGCCTGCAACCACAGCAAACATCGCAAGTAGTGTTCTTGTAAAATTTTTCATAAAGTTAATAATTTGGTTTAAATAGTATTCCTACATAATATATTAATTGTGCAAATTTAGCAATAATTTCAGAACATCCACAATATCACGCTATTATTTTAGCATAACACGCATGTTTATACAGAAGAAACCGAGCCCCTTAGTAGGTTGCGACATCACTACTTAATACTTTGCAAGAATATAGAAAAGTGAGCTGTAGAGGCTGTAACATCGTTACAAAAAAACTCTATAGCTCACTTATCGACCTATTCATCAAGCCTACTTTACGGCTCTATACTGCTTAGGAGAGACACCCGTGGCGCGTTTGAAATATTTGCCAAAAAACGACTGATTAGGGAAGTGTAACGATGTAGCAATCTGCTGGATTGTCATATCTGAGGATTGCAACATTGCTCGCGCCTCAAGGATTACATGACTCTCAATCCACTCACCTGCCGAGCGTCCCGTATGCTCCTTAACCAACTTCGAGAGATACTTAGGTGTTATACATAGTTTATTTGCATAGAAACCTATAAGTCGCTCCTCGCGATAGTGATTCTGCACCAGCTCCAGAAACTTTGTCACCACACCATTCTTATATCTATTCTGCGGTGTCTCCTTACTCTCAAACGAAGATATGCCCCCGTAGTAGAATACTCGAATAAGGTTCTCAATAACCTGCAGGCGGAAGGGGTTCTTATCATTGGCTGCAGCACGGTATAATATAGCGTAAAAAATACGCATAGCCATAAGCCTATCACCATCAATACTCGTAAGAGGATTGTTATACATCTCCATATAGTGATGCTGCCAGCCTGGGAGATTAATCATATCTACAAAGCGTTTCGAGAGCGAGATTGCATAACCTGTAAAGTCATCACTACAAGAGAGTGACTGCACAATCTGCCCTGGCATAAGATTGAGTAATCGCGGAGAGTCCACATGATACTCCACAAGGTTAACCCTCATGGAGCACTTACCTGAAGTACATATAACAATTATCGCATGGTTCAACTTATAAGGCTCCTTATAATCTGTGGCCGAAGCGAGTCCCTTAATAGAGAAGAGCGACAAATCATCCCCAATAACAATAGCCTCGTCTGGAAGCCTATCAACACCAATATGCTCTACAAACTCTTTCATGGTATATATCGTTTATTATCTCTGCTACAAAGTAACGACAATATAACGACATTATGAAACCCCATTCGACCTTTTGACCTTTTTATTCTATATAAAAGTCTATTATTTTTATAATTTACGACTATTAAGCAAAAACATAAGCCCATTTGGATATGTGAATAAAAAGTTCGGGCTGCCCAACCGAAGTTGGACAGCCGTCACGGACACAAACAATTATTAACTTTTTACACTACTAAATTTTACGCCTACATATTTACACTTTAATTTGCCCTTAAACCTAATTTTATTTTATTTATCTAAACTTATATTACTTTTCACCTCTACAAGAGCCCAGTTTATTTATCCTTTCTCTCTTGTTTCTGGTACAAAGATATGACAATAAAATCAATATTCCAAACAAAAAATTCTTATAGTCATATAAGCAAATCCTATATAAATAGTAATTTATGCTTTAATATCCAATTATCCATCCATTATACACTATGCCAAATAACTTATAATCAAATAAATAATCGTTATACGCAATCGAAATATCACATATAAATATGGCTAAAAATTTTTTAAATATTTTTTTTCAACCACATCATTACTTCTCGACAATAGAGGCTATTTTACCTCCAACGAGCCAAGCATACTATTATCCTCCTCCTCGACATATACCGATGATAGGCTACGCTTGCGCTTCTCCTCCTTGACTCCATATGAGATTATCTGGCGCGCTGAGGTAATAATGCTCGAACCCTTATCCGCAGTAAGGATTTTTAGGCTATCGAAACATTTAAGCGTATCCTGGAAACTATGCTCCACAGCATCGAAACGCTCAGCAAAGAGCTGCACACGCTTAATCATGGTCTCTGCCTCCTTTACAATCTTCTCCTGATAGTGGAGCTGGCGACTCTGTGTCCACATAAGCTCCAAGACACGAAGGTTCATATACATTGTCTGAGGTCCCATGATAAGCACACCCATATCGTAGGCATCACGCCATAGGGTATTATCATTCAACAACGCAAGGTTCAGCGCACCTTCGTTGAACATGTACATAAATACGAAATTGAGTTTCGTATATTCCGAGTCGAGATAGCGACTATAATCCTTTGAGGCCAACGAACGCACATGGTCACGCACACTATCTATATGTTGTTTAAGGGCAATCTCGCGCTCCACCTCATTCTCGGCATTAACATACTTCTCATAAGCCACAAGGCTCACCTTTGAGTCAACAATAACATCACGCTTATTGGGGAAGTGAAGTATAAAGTCGGGAATAAGTCGCCTATCATCCTCACTACGAAGTGTACGCCCTGCCCTGTCGGTAAGACCTTGCTGTGTCGTGTATTGAGCATTCTCCTCCAAGCCAAGGTCATCGAGCAACTGACGGAGCTTCAACTCGCCGAAGTTACCCTGCACCTTAACCCTGCCAAGCAACGCTCTTGTAAGCCTATCTGCCGTCTCACCCAACTCCTTACTATTACGCATATTTGCTTCAATCGTAGCATCAAGTCGCGTCATAGAGTCGTTATGCTCCTTTTTGGTTGTATCCAAAGCCTCGCGCATAAGCTTTAGGCTAAGGTTTATAGGATCAACAATCTTTGATAGTTGCTCCACATTATGCTCACCAAGCTCTTTCTGTCGCTCCTTAAGTACACTCTCCGAAGTTGCCTGCATCTGCTCCCTAATCATCGATAGCTGAGCCTCCATCTGTCGAGCATTGGTCTCCCGAAGTTCACTAAGCATCCTATCAGAGTGCTCCTTAAGCTGCCCGATTTGAAGTTCATATGACTCCTTAAGGCTTTGAAGCTTACTGAGTGCTACATCACGCTCCGATGCGAGCGTACGCATAACCTCTTGCTCCTTTCGGTTAGGCACTCTGCACCCTACAACATATCCTACGACAAAAGCCACTACGACAACTATCGTAGAGAGAATTACATAAATACCCATATCTTCTACTTCTTAAAATCCTGACCCGAAGGGGCTTGATACAACCTTATTCCGAAGCGTGGCGCAAGGGCTATTATATATGATATAACCTCTGCCTGAAGATGCTCATAGGGCACCCAATTTACATCCTTCGTAAAGAAATACAACTCCACGGGTAATCCCCACTCATTCGGCTGCAACTGACGCACCATGGCAATCATCGTGTGGTTAACCCTCGGATGAGAATCAATATAGTGATTTATAACACGCATATATAGGTCGAGATTGGTAACCGACCCTCCCTCCTCGGTTGTTGTGCTAATCTTCGTCACAGAATGAGCTATAGCCTCATCACGCTTTAGCTCTTCAACATCTCCACTACTCATAAGACGCACCGAGGTCATGTCTATGTTTATCGAACGCTTCACACGCCTACCACCCGTATCGCGCATAGCCTGCCAATTATAGAATGGTTCACTCACAAGCAGATATGGAGCTATGGTCTGCACGGTATTATTCCATGCGCGCACCTTAATGGTCGTTAGCGACACCTCCTCAACCATACCATCAATACCGCGACTCGGCATCTCAATCCAATCACCCACCTTAAGCATATTATTTGCCGATAGTTGCACTCCCGCAACAAGACCCATAAGTGTATCCTTAAAGATAAATGATATGACTGCAGCCGAAGCACCCAAACCTGTTAACAGACCTGCTGGTGAACGCTCTATAAGTATCGCTATTATAAGAATTATCGCCACAAGTGCAATGACAACCTGCACAATTTGAAGTAATCCATCCAAAGGCTTACCATGCCACGCTGGGCGATGTACCATGATTGCGAACAAAGCCTTGAAGAGCGTATTTAGGAAGAGTGCAAAAGCAACGACAACATATATCTCAACGCTCTTATGCAGTAGAGATACCAACCATGCTTCTTGGATGTTGAGCGCCGAGATAGCCAAAGGTAACATAAGGTTGATGACCATAGGTGTGACAATGCCACATAGGCGTTTTAGCACCTTGTCATCAAAGAGGATGTTGTCCCACTCCACCTTTGTGCGCGACACCACCCAATGTACGCCTCGTATAACACCCCAGCGAAAGGTCAGGTTAATAACAAGGACAAGTAACATGAGATAGACAAGCACTATAGCCCCATCCAACACCTCAGCAACATCACTACTAAGTCCCCACTTAACCAACCTATTATATATAACCGCCTTTATATTATCATCAAACATAACTCTCTCCTCTTAGAACGAGTAAGTTAAACCCACAAATACAGATTGATTTATACCTCTACGCTTCACATCCTCAACCTTAAAACTATAAGGAGGATTGATCACAGGGCGTGGTGATGTATGAAGTAGTTGATAGCCCAGCGTTATATCAATCTTGTAATAGTTATCCTCACCCTGAAAGCGGAAGCCTATACCTCCAGCATACAATCCACCAAAGCGCATACCCTTTTCAAAGAGCACATTTGTACCCACATTAACAAAGTTAAACAAGCAATTCTTACGCTTACCATAGAAGTAGTGTGCAGTAAGATATGCAGGCATGAGCGTATAGTTATACTGTGGTTGCACACCCATCTCTGCACCTATACGCCAGTGATTGTTTATAAGGTAACCACCGCCATAGGTAAAGCTACCACCTATGCGCGCCTGACTCTTATATGCACGCTCAGGCGCTTCACCCTTAATCTCTGTACGCATACCTTGATAGAATATCAATGCAAAACGCCCCGACACACTCTGCTCCCAACCCTCATATTTACGGGTCTTACGCTCAATCTCCTCAGCCGACTCGCGACGCTTAGCCTCCACAGTTGGCACTGCCAACACAATAAATATCAATAAAAGCAATAATCTCTTCATATCATCTTTCCATTGTTTACAAACCTCTAACACTCTTCTCCCATGCCCATGCCGACCTTAGCGTATCACTAAGCTCTCGCTCAGCACGCCAGCCAAGCTCCTCACGAGCAAGTGTGGTATCTGCCCACACTGCTGTCACATCACCTGCACGGCGAGGTGCAACCTTATAGTTTAGCTTTACATTATTTGCCTCCTCAAAACCCTTGACAAGTTCAAATACCGACACAGGCGCACCAGTGCCAATATTGAATACTTCGTAACGGCTCTTGCTACGACCCTCGACCATGCGATTTATAGCCACCACATGCGCCTTAGCCAAATCAACAACATCTATATAGTCGCGTAGGCATGAGCCATCAGGAGTTGGATAGTCATCGCCAAAGATGCTCAAACACTCTCTTATGCCAGCAGCCGTCTGCGTGATGTATGGTACAAGGTTATTTGGCACGCCGCGAGGTAGCTCGCCAATACATGCCGAAGGGTGCGCACCAATAGGGTTGAAGTAGCGCAACGCTATACCATTCAGAGCCTCTGTCGAAGCGGTCATATCGCGCAATATATCCTCGGACATCTGCTTGGTATTACCGTAAGGCGATGTTGCAGGCTTGCGTGGTGTAAGCTCCGTTACGGGCAGCACATCCGCATCACCATATACTGTTGCCGAAGATGAGAATACGATGTTGTGGCGCTTGTACTCCACCATAAGCTCCAGAATATTTACAAATGAGAGCAGGTTGTTACGATAGTATTTCAATGGCTCTGCAACCGACTCACCCACCGCTTTGAAAGCAGCAAAGTGAATTACAGAGTCGAAGTCATACGCCTCAAAAATCTTGCGCATAGTCTCCTTATCGCAGCAGTCCGCCTCAATAAATATTGGCTTCACACCCGTAATCTTCGCCACACCCTCCAACGAAGATGCATCACTATTCGAGAAGTTATCTACAACGATAACCTCATATCCTGCCTCTATAAGTTCTACGGTAGTGTGCGAGCCGATATAACCTGCACCTCCCGCAACAAGTACTCCTCTTTTCTTCATCCGAAATACATTTATTATTCAACTTACAAATATACAAAATTTATTGGTACTGCACCAAACGGTACTCTAAAATATGCGATAATAGCAAAAATTATAGAGTTTTTGCCTAAAATGTGCTGATTTTTGTACAAAATTTCATACCTTTGTGGATGCACCTTGGATGCAAGATGCTAAAAATTAAAGAAGAAAAATATGAACGAATTGTATAACAAGGGGTGCGCCAGCTTGGAGCAGGGCGACTATGAGAGTGCAGTGGAGCACCTTACTGCCGCTGCTGAAGCGGGTTATGTCGAGGCTCAATACCGATTGGGAATGATGTACCGCAAGGGCGAGGGCATAAAGAAAGATGTCGATAAGGCAGCATTGCTACTCTTCGACGCAGCAGTTCAAGGTCACGGCATCGCACAATACATCATGGGTAAGTGTTACCTATATGGCGATGGTGTTATTCCAAATCCTCGTGAGGCCTTTATGTGGTATCGCGCGGGTGCTCGTTCAGGCTATGCTAAGTCTCAATTTGCCACTGCCGAGTGTTACTATCAAGGTATCGGCATTGAGCAGAGCTACGAAAAGGCTGCGATATACTACCGCATGGCTGCCGAACAAGACTTTACTAATGCACAACTCGCTTTGGGTCAGTGCTACGATCAGGGGCTTGGTGTGGAGCACAACGAGAAGGAGGCTTTCCGTCTCTTCCTACAGGCTGCCAAGAAGGAGGATAACGACTACGCTATGTTTGTTGTTGGTAGCTGCTACGAGCAGGGTAAGGGTGTAGAGCGTGATGTCGAGGAGGCAAGAGTATGGTATAGCAAAGCCTCAAAGGACGGCTATGCCGATGCTATCAATGCTCTTCACGACTTGGATGGCATGATGGTGTAAGCACCATTATATAGTGATATAGTGAGTAGTTGGGAGCTATCATACCCAACTACTCACTATATGTATTATGGCAATAATGCCAAAATAGGTAATTTAACCATTCCGTTTAACCAGAGAAGGCGTATAACGAAAACTAATTAAGAGAATATCACTACAACCACTCCCTCCGTATGGTTGTTGACAACGCCGCAACAGATACTCGACAATCGGGGACAGCCGCCTGGATAGCCTGAACACATGATGTTACGGTAGCTCCTGTTGTCAACACATCATCAACCACAAGAATATGTTTTCCACGGAGCGCCTCAACACTACGCACACCAAAAAGTGACTCAACATTTGCCCAACGCACAGTTGCAGCACTACGCGCCTGCGAGGGATTATTGCGTAGTCGCCTCACAGCACGCGCATCGACACCCACACCCATCTCTTGGGCAATACCCTCAGCGATATATCTCGACTGATTATAGCCACGCTTCAAGATCTTTAGGGGGTGTAGAGGAACAGGGACAATAACATCCACATCATCATAGAGTCCTGACTCCCTTAGCAATTCGCCATACCAACGCCCCATAGCGTAGGCAAGATACCACTTCCCAGAATATTTAAAACGGTGTACAAGCTCCTGCCAACGCGTGTTGTGCATATAGAAGAAGAGCGCTGATGCTTGCTCAACTGTAACAAAGCCATCGAAACGCTCCTTTACAGGATTACTCGACTCGAAATAGTAGTTTGTAAGAGGTATATCATAACGGCACTGAGAGCAGATAGAGTGCATACCCTCCTCGGTATGACCGCCACAAATTAAACATCCATCACCAAAAACGAGCGTTCTAAGTGAGCGAACTATATTACCAAGCATCGACATCCACCGTTATCTTTACCCCTTTATACTCTTTAAGCAGCTCAGTCTGCTTAACAACATCACGAAGAAGCGTTCTTGCACGCTGCATGGATGCCCCAAGTTCTATCTTAAGAAGCATCTCCGAGCGATGTTCACCGCGCAAAACCTCCAAGGCCGAGGATACGGGTCCCATTACTCTACCACCGAACTTATGGCGCATAAGACCCGCCATAAAGTGCGACGCACGACGCAAAAGTTCGTAATCTTCCGAGCGTAGCTGAACGCGGATAAGATGCGAGTAGGGCGGATAGCCAAAGTTCTTTCGTTCCGTAAGTTCAGCACGCGCCATACCATGATAGTCACCAGAGGCTACATATTGAATAACAGGATGCTTGGGCTGTGCGGTCTGTATTATGACACGCCCCCTATCATTCCGCCTACCAGCGCGCCCTGCCACCTGCATCATAAGCTGAAAAGCTCGCTCCGAAGCTCTGAAGTCTGGAGCCGAGAGCAGGTTATCTGCATTGAGAATACCCACCGTAGCAACACCGTCAAAGTCGAAACCCTTGGTCACAATTTGAGTACCTACAAGAATATCGGACTCATGATTTTCAAAGCTACTTACAATGCGTCTAAAAGCACTCTCCGAGGTGGAGGTATCACTATCTAAACGCTCAACACGCGCCTGAGGAAAGAGTCTTGAAATCTCCTCCACTGCCTTCTCCGTACCAAAGCCCATAAGTGCCATATCCTGTATCTCACAGTTAGGACATACGGTTGGCGTGGGGATATTATAACCGCAATAGTGGCACTCCATGCGTGCCGTAGCCTTATGCTGCGTGAGCGTCACATTACAGTGTGGACAACGGGGCGAATAGCCACATGTCTTACACTGTATATATGGAGCATAACCACGCCTATTCTGAAAGAGTATGGCTTGATCACCTCCAGACAAAGCTCGCTCTACATCACGCAACAAATCAAAATTAAAATGTGTTTTTCGCTCTCCGCGCTTCACAGCGCGTATAGTATCCGAGACGACAACCTCAGGTAACACACCTTCGCCCCAACGCTCCTTAAGTTCTACATAGGCATACTTACCCGACATGGCATTAAGATAGCTCTCCAACGACGGCGTAGCACTACCAAGAACGACACGCGCACCATACATTCTACCCATGACCACAGCCATATCGCGCGCATTGTATCGTGGTGCCATGTCGCGTTGCTTGTAATTTGCATCATGCTCCTCGTCAACGACAACAAGATCCAGATTATTCAAGGGAAGAAAGATTGACGAGCGCACACCAACAACCAACTCTCCACCACTCACAGAGGCAAGACGCAAGTAGGTCTTACCTCGACGCAGAGGTGTAAGGCGCGAATGGTATGTCGTAACACGCCCCTCAAAGATACGCTCAAGCCTATCAACAAGCTGCGAGGTGATAACAATCTCTGGAACGAGCATCAGCACACTCTTACCTCGCGATAGAGCATCGGCTATAAGATGTATATAAATCTCGGTCTTTCCCGAACCCGTAACACCATGCAGTAGCGCCACCCTACCATCATCATGCGATGAGCGTATAGTCTCCAACGCCGCGGTCTGAGCTACGGAGAGGGCTGGACATAGAAACTTCTCCCCTTGGGTAGTATGCTCAACAATGCGCTTCTCAACCCTTATAATCTCTCGCTTTTTAAGTTCAAGAAGTTGATGGCTCGATATTGGTAACAGGCGGCGAACAACAAAGCCATCCTTGGCACCACTAAGACGCACAGTCTCAGCTATAACATCAAGCGCTTCAACACGCTTAGGAGCACGACGCAAGTGTTTCTCAACATATTGTGCCAACGCCTCCTCGGTACATAGCTCCTCAGCAAGAGCCACATAACTCTCCATAGAGGGTTCTATGCTATGCTCATCAAGTTCCACAAAGCTTGTTGCCGAGGGCTTAGCAAGCGACGGCAACGCCATGCGCATAACTTCACCAAGTGAAGACATATAATACTCGGCAATCCACTCCCATAGGCGTTGTGCCTCAGGAGATACCAACGGTGTGCTGTAGAGGCGCTTGAGGATAGGTTTAAGACGCGGGTAGTCGGGTTTCTCATCTGTTATAGACCAGACTATACCCGTATAAAAACGACTACTGCCAAACTGTACGACAACGGCATCGCCCACCCCTACAGCCAAACCTTCGTCCAACGAGAAGGTGTACATTGGCTGCGCCAAGGGTAGAACTACCTGTGCGTAGAGCATGGCAGTAGTCTTATTTATTTGGAACTAAACCCCCGAAGGTGTTTAGAGCTTATTCAAAGCATCGAAGCCCTGACCGTAAACACCCATTACAGAGCCAACGGTGAGGAATGCATTAGAATCCTGCTCACGAACAAGCTTAAGAATCATAGAGGTATCACGCTTGCGGCATACAACCATAACAGCCTTTGATGGGGTCTTAGTGTACCAACCCATAGCGTCAATAAGTGTTGCACCACGATTAGCCTTGATCTTAATCATCTCAGCCATAGCCTCGTAATCCTTACAGAAGATCATAATCTGGTTAGACTGCTGGTTACCTGACTGTACGAAGTCAACAGTGTAGCCAATAACTGCAATCATCATGAAACCATAGATCATACGCGCAAAGGCATCAGGAGAGAATGGCAGAATAGGCACCAACTCAATAAGCTCACCTGTAGCGATATCATAGCTTGAAGGCACCATGTTTACAGCTGTAGTAAGGAAGAGCGAACCGATAAGAATACCACAGTCGGTCATAAGCAACACCTTACCGTAGCTTACGGTACGGAACTTATTGATGATCATCGCAACGATATCTGTACCACCTGTTGAGCCGCCCTGCATGAACGACACTGCTATACCCAAACCGCATGATGCTGCACCCATAGCAACCAAAAGAATTCGCCATGAATCAACACCAACCACCATCTTAACCATAGTGTCGGCAGGCATTAAGCTTACAAGGTTGAACATCACAGACATCATCAGGATGCAGTAAAGGGTCTTAATACCGAACTTCCAACCTACAATCATAACACCAAGGATAAGAAGGATACAGTTAATCGCAAAAATCAAGTTACCGATAGTTAGGAAGCTTGCGATAAACTCAGAACCAGGGAATGTGCTTGATAGAACGGCATTGATAAGTGTTGCCAAACCTGCGGCACCACCACCCATACCACCTGCTGGCAATACACACATCTGCCAACCAAAGGCGTAGCAGAACATACCAAAGGTCATCAAGATATACTCCTTGATACCTACCAAAACATCTTGTAAAGATAGTTTCACTTTCATAACTCTACAATTTATATCTTAATAAATTTATGTTTTTGACTTTTGCGCGACAAAAGTACAAACTTTCGCCCAAATCGCGCAATTTTTGTGAACTATTTTTCGTATTAGAACAATTTATTCCCTTTTTAATCCATGCTGTACCACACACTCTTCTTTGTACCCATCTTAAACGAGAGCTTACCACCAGCAATAATCTCATCATGTGTGATGTAGTGACGATTGAGAGTCTTACCATTGAGCTCGATGCTCTGGATATAGCGAGCCTTCTCGCTAAAGCCCTTACGCTCAACGATAAACTCGCCACCCTCAACATCTATCTCTGCACGGTCAACCATAGGCACACCGATAACATACTTACCTGCAGCAGGCTCAACAGGATAGAAACCAAGGGTTGTCATGATGTACCATGCTGACATCTGACCAACATCCTCATTACCCGAAAGACCATCAACCTCGGTTGAGTACATCGTATCCATAACCTCATACAAACGGTCGGCAGCCTTCCAAGGCTCACCAAGCATAGTATAGAAGTAGATGATATGGTGGCTTGGCTCGTTACCATGTACATACTGACCGATAAGACCTGAAATATCTGGAGTTACATCCTCGCCCTCCATCTTAGTATCTGCTATGAACAACTCATCGAGCTTAGCAATGGTCTGCTCAACGCCACCGAAGCACTCAACCAACTTCTCCAAGTCCTGAGGTACAAGCCATAGGTACTGCCAAGCGTTACCCTCGCAATACTCGTTAGCTATACGCGATGCGTTGTATGGATTGAAGTCCTCACGCCACTCGCCTGTAGATGACTTGCCGCGTGGGAAGCCTACTGTAGGATCGAAGTAGTTTAGCCATGAATGACTACGCTGCTCAAGGTACTGAGCCTCCTCCTTGCCAAGCATCTTAGCAACCTCGTATGCCGCAGCATCAGCAATAGCAAACTCCATATCGTGAGCGATAGACTCGCCCTGTAGGTCGTTTGGCATATAGCCATACTGCTTACGGTAGCGACCACCGCGAATATCATGCATAGCAGATTTGTAGATAGCCTCCCAAGCGCGCTCAGGGTCGATACCCTTGATACCCTTAGTCACTGCATCCGACACTGCGATGATACCTGGAGAGCCAACCATACAGCCATTATCCCAACCCCACAAGTGCCAAATAGGGAGGAAGCCCTGCTCCTCGCAGATGTTAATCATCGTATTGATAACATCATCCATACGCTCAGGGTGTGTAATTGTCATCAAAGGCAACTTAGCACGATAGGTATCCCACAACGAGAAGGTTGTATAGGTGTCGTGACCAGGGTTCTGGTGAACAACATTATCGGCACCACGGTATGTACCATCAACATCCGAGAAGAGCGATGGTGCAACATACATGTGGTAGATACCAGTGTAGAATATCTCCATCTGCTCCTCCGAAGCGCCATAGATACGAATCTTACGAAGCTCATTCTGCCACTTAGCGCGTGTCTCTGCTCTTACAGTATCAAAATCCTTATCCTTAACCTCCTCATTGAAGTTAAGCTCAGCACCCTCAGGGCTTGTTGACGACAAAGCCACCTTAATGCCTATCTGCTCAGCCTCCTCAGTCTTGAAGTTGATGCGGTAGTAGAAGCCATACTCACCAATAGGCTCGAAGCTCTCAAATGGCTTAGAGAACTCAATAACGAAATATACCTTCTGGTTATTTGACCAGCCCCAGCTATGGCGGCGACCCACGATGCGGGTATCGCTCACAGCCTCTGCAAAGAGATCCTCAGGACGATCGAAGCATCCACCATGTACAAGGTCAAGGATGATAGCCGCCTCATCGCTCTTAGGGAAGGTGTAGCGGTGTAGGCCTCCGCGCTCCGTAGCTGTCATCTCGGCAACGATATTATAGCGAGTCAAAGGCACTGAGTAGTAACCGGGCTCAACAACCTCCTGCGAACGGTCAGCCTCGCTCCAGAAGCCTGTCGAGTAGTCACCCAAACGACCACGGCTATAGGTCACTTCACCCGTAACAGGCATAAGCGTAACATCAAACAAATCGCCACAGCCTGTACCTGAGAGGTGGGTATGTGAGAAGCCAATAACCGAGTTCTCAGAGTCGTGATAACCCGAACACCAGTCCCACTCCTGAGTGATACTTGTAGGACCTACCTGTGTCATACCAAATGGGGCATTAGCACCCACAAACACATGACCATGACCGCCCGAGCCAATCTTTGGATTTACCAACTCCGTGTAGTCGGTCTTAGGCGTTGCTGTACAGCTTGCCATAAGGGCAACGAGAGCCAGCAATGAGAAAATTTTTGCTTTCATATTATCTAAGTTTTAGTTTCAATATCTTACTCTTCACAAGTTCATCGTGCGATATACGATAGCGGTTAATTGTCTTACTACCAAGCTTAACCGCATCAATATAGTCACCCTCACCCTGACACTCTATGGTGATTGTACCGTGCTGAGTATCAATCTCCACCCTGTCGAAGCGTGGCGTAGTGATGGTGTAGTATGGCTCACCTGGGCAATCAGGATAGAGTCCCATCATCGAGAATACAGCCCATGCAGACATCGTACCCGTATCATCGTTTCCAGGCAGACCATCAGGCGTTGTAGCATAGTTCTCGTTAAGTAGCTGCTTAACAAGCTGCTGTGTGCGCCACTCCTCTCCCTTGATACGGCTAAAGAGGTATGGATAAGCAATATCCGGCTCATTAGTTGGATCATAGAGACCATTCTCAAAGATACGCCATAGGCGCTCGGTAAATGGCTTCTCGCCACCCATAATCTTTATAAGACCCTCTATATCGTGTGGCACAAAGAAGGTGTAGTTCCATGCACTGCCCTCATGGAAACCTATGGTATTCGAGAAGTTCGCTCCCGCCTCAGGGTCGAAAGGTGTGATAAACGAGCCATCGGCATTTATAGGTCTAAGTGAGCCATACTCCTTAGAGTAGTAGTTCTTCCAACCTGCAGCACGGCGCTCCATCTTCATCGCAAACTCCTCCTCACCCATAGCACGAGCAAAGTTGGCAAGAGCATTATCGGCAACATAGTACTCCAAGGCGTGCGATACGGAGTTATCACCCGACATATCCTGAGCAAACAACCCCACAGGGATATAGCCATGCGAAATATATGGGTCGATATCGGGGCGTATGGCATTACTCATACCCTCGGTTGTTGCCGAGCGTTTCATCGCCTCGTATGCACCATATACATCGAAATCACGGAGCCCCTTGAGGTAGCTATCCACAATTACAGGTATTGCAGGGTCACCCTCCATGGTGAATGTCTCCCTACCGTATAGCTCCCAGCGAGGCAACCAACCCCACTCCTTCGACATATCAACCATCGAACGAATCATATCGGTCTGCACATCGGGATAGACGAGCGTCAACAACTGATGTAGATTGCGATAGGTGTCCCACAACGAGAATACCGTATAGCGGTCGTAATCCTTCGCAACACCCGTAGTCCCCGACTCCATTTTAGGGTACTCGCCATTGACATCGCTAACAATATTTGGATGTAGTAGTGAGTGGTATAGAGCAGTATAGAATATTTTACGCTCCTCCTCCGTGCCTCCCTTGACGCGTATCTTACCGAGAGCCTCGTTCCACTTATTGTGTGCCAAGTCACGAACATTGCCAAAGCCTCGACTACCCACCTCCGTATTTAGGTTTTTGCGGGCATTTTCGATAGAGGTGTATGATATACCCACGCGCACCTCTACAATCGTTCCAGGCTCAACCTCGCCGAGCGAGAAGTAGAAGCCTATGTCGTTGCCCATCATCTCGCGCGAGTAGTTTTTATAAAGCTTATACTGACCACTGTCGCCCGACCACTGAGCCTCGATGCCTGTCATCTCAGGCTGTAGCTTCCAGTAGCCCGTCTCCTTGGCCTGCTTATTTATGCGGACAACAAAATATACGGGGAAGACCGCTTGATTAGTGTAGCAGAATGTTCCCAAGAGGCGCATACCCTCAACCTCTGTATCGTTAACCCTGCGAAGCATCGCACCCGACTCGTTCGATAGCGAAGTACCCAAGTCAACAAGGATATTAGCCTCGCCACCCTCCAAGAAGGTGTAACGCTCTACCGAGGCACGCTCCGAGGCTGTAGCCTCAGCACGCACACCGTACTTCTCATAGGTTGTAGCATAGTATCCCGCCTCAGCAACCTCATCGAAGTAAGTAGAACCATGCTCATATCTATCAGGGGCTACAACACCCACTGTAGGCATGGTAAGGATAGCTCCCAGCTCAGGACAGCCAACACCACTCAATGCACCATGGGCAAAGCCCACACTATACTTATTACGGATATCATACGGCGCGCTCCACCAGCGGTTATCCTTATCATAGCGGTTGAGCGTAGAGCCTGTAACATTAAAAGGCACAGCAGCCATCATACCATGAGGTACGACAGCTCCAGGGTGTGTCACCGAGTAGTCGGCAGTGCCAATAAAGGGGTCAACATACTTTGTCGGCTCCTCCGCCCTAAGCCCAACACCGGCAATTAGAATAAATATAGTTAGCAGTACTCTTTTCATCTTATCTTTTTATTTTTATTACAAATCCACCTCCCTCAGCCATCCATATTTTCAAGTCTCCCGTCACCGTGTCGGCACACGCGCACTCATACTTCGATGCCGCCTCACAACTATCCATGTATATCTCTATAGAGCTATACTCCTCACCCTCAAACGATACAACCACCTCACGCTCCGTATTGCCGTTAAGACCCGCAATATATACCGCATCGTCACTCTCGCGTCTTACCACCACATACTCTCCAATACCACCCTCAACACACTCGCCACCGCTCCACACTGTAGGTATTGCAGCAAGGAACTTCGTGTACTCAGGCTCCTTTTCGTAGGCTGTAGGCGAGTCGCACAACATAGCAAGCGGCTGATTATACACAACATACATAGCCAACTGATGACATCTTGTACCCTGACTCATAGGGCGAGAGTAGCGTGGTTCATAATCGGCACGATAGGCATTCTGCATAGCTCCAGGTGTATAGTCCATAGGGCCTGCAACGCCACGAATAAAAGGTATTGTGACATCATAGGTTAGTTGGTCGTGCTCCCTACCGAGCCACTTCATCGTCTCCAGACCATGCACACCCTCAAAGTTTATCGCATTGGGATATGTACGCTCCAAGCCCGTAGGCTTATAAACGCCGTGATAATCAACAATTAGGTGATACTTTGCCGCCACATCCGCAAGATTATATACAAAGTGTACCATCTGCTGGTCATCGCGGTCGAGGAAATCAACTTTGAAGCCCTTAACACCCAAATCTGCGTAGTGCTTGCACAGCCCCTCAACATCTCTTTGAAGCGCCCAATAGCCCGCCCAGAGGATGATACCCACACCGCGCTCCTCGCCGTATGCCACAAGCTCCTCGATATCAATCTCAGGTACGACTTTCATAAGGTCCGCCTCGCCCTTTACCGACCAACCCTCATCAAGGATTACATACTCGATGCCGTAGCGCGAGGCAAAGTCGATATAATATTTATATGTGGCGTTATTGATGCCCACCTCGAAGTTGACACCCTCCAAACCCCAATCGTTCCACCACTCCCAGGCCACCTTACCTGGCTTTATCCATGAAGTATCCTTTAGGCGACACTCATCAGCCAAGTTCCACACCAGGCGACTATCTACAAGGTCACTATCCTCCTCAGCAATCACAACACCACGCCATGGGAAGGTGCGCTTACCTCTGCACTCAGCAATATATGGTTTACGCGACTTAACAACACCCTGCAACATATTGTAGTCGCCTTGCACCACCTCATCAGGCACGGTGGCAAACTCCGTATCTATGACACCATCCTGGTCTCGATTTGAGATGAACATTCCAGGATAGTCCTCCAAGTTGGACTCCACGATGCACAACTTAAGACCGTTATGCTCTACAACCGCAGGTGTGAACATCAGTCTGCGCCAATCTATATCCTTAAGAGCCACATGGTCATAGGTATTCTCAAACGAGGTGTAGAACTGCGTGGAGTAGTCCGTTGTAGCATCAGGCTTATAATTCACATAAGGCACCCACGCCATATCCTCTCCCGCAAAGGCAAACTCCGCCAACTCATCTATAACATTATACTCGCCCCTAACATCAGAGATAAAGCGATAGGCAACACCATCGTCATAGGCGCGAAGCTCAATAGCAAAGTCACGAAACTTTGCCGTAGTACCATTATACTCCTTGGTGTGGGCATATCTAAATCGCACGGTGCCAAACTTCTTGCCCCACTTACCCTTATCAGTGGTCATATATAGACGCGATGGTGCAACGACCTCAACACCACAATGCGATGCCGACCACATCAACTCCTCACCATTCATATCAAGCACTATCCTATTCTCTCCCGAAGGCGATGTTGCAGAACAACGGAGATTAACACTCACAGTTGTAGTGGAGGTGTTTGTGGTAGTCGTAGTAACCGTTTGTGCCTTAGCACCTAAGCACAACGACATAACCAAGCATACCTCGAATAACTTTCTCATAGGCTAAGACTTTTCAGCGGTTGAAAGTAGTCCACACGCCGCCTCTATATCCTCGCCACGCGAAGCTCGCAAGGTGGTCTGTATGCCACGCTTGGTGAGTGTATCACGAAACTCTATAATCTTCTCCAACTCTGGCGAGAAGAATGGCGAGTCAGGAATCTTATGGAAGCGTATAAGGTTAATTCTGCACTTAATGCCATCGAGTAAGCGCGACAGCTCCTTGATATGTCGCATTGAGCAATTCATACCCTCCAACACTATATACTCGAACGAGACGCGGCGCTGGTGCGTAAAGTCGTAGCGGCGCAGGATGTCGCACACCTCTTTAATAGAGTATGAGTTCTCGATAGGCATAATCTCCTTGCGCTCCTCAGGGAACGGATTGTGCAACGACACTGCGACATGCACCTTCGACTCATCTAACAAACGAGGAAGCGTTCGTGCAACACCCGATGTTGACACTGTTATACGCGTAGGCGACCATGCCAAGCCCCACTCCGAGGTTAGCACATCGAGCGTCTGCATAAGGTTGTCGATATTATCCAACGGCTCACCCATACCCATAAATACAAGATTGGTGAGTCTGTCGCGCTCAGGGATAGAGATTATCTGGTTGAGTATCTCGGTAGCTGAGAGCTGATGACGGAAACCCATCCTACCTGTGGCGCAGAATTTGCAACCCATTCTACAGCCCGCTTGTGACGACACACATAGAGTCATGCGCTCACCATCGGGGATAAGTGCCGACTCGATATACTCACCCTGAGAGGTACGGAAGAGGTACTTCTTTGTACCATCCTGCGACACTGAAACCTTCAATGGCGCACTAAGGCCCAACTCACACACCTCCTTAAGCCGTTCGCGCGCGAGCTTCGAGAGGTCGGTCATAGCATCTATATCAGTCACAAAGCGAGTATATAACCATTTGGCTATCTGCTTAGGCGCAAAACGAGGGAGTCCAAGGGTCTCACAAAGTCCCTTCAACTGCTCCATTGTCGCTCCATAGAGCTGCTTTTTTGCACTACTTATCATATCCCCACAACAATAATATCGACCACAAAGTTAATAAAAATAAAATATTTTTAGGGCGAATATTACTTTTTTTCGATTTTTATATATATCTTTGCGTAGTGTAGTGCGTACATATTACGGCTGCATCCTGTATAAGTAATTAAAAACTAAAAAATTAACTATAAATGGAGATTAAGAAATCACCAAAAGCAGATCTTCAAAATAAGAGAATGCTTTTCTTGCTCTTCGGACTTGCAGTAGCGTTGGGCATCACAGGAGTCGCTTTTTCACTCAGTTCTAAGCCTAAGGCTGGTGAGTACACACCACCTAAGCGTGAGACTACCGAGATGGAGCAGATTGACAACACACGACAGGATCAGCCAGAGACACCACCAGAGCAGCAGAAGGCTCAGGCACAGGTTGTAACCGATGTACTTAACATCGTATCAAACGACCAGAAGATCGAGACAAACATCGTCTTCGTGGATGATGCTGACGACTTCGATGACTTCGAGATGGTTATCGAGGACAAGGAGGAGGATATCACAGAGGAGGAGATCTTCTTCACAGTAGAGGAGATGCCTAAGTTCCGTGGTGGCGGTCTTCCTGAGTTCCGTAACTGGGTACAGCAGAATGTTAAGTACCCACAGATTGCTCTTGAGAATGGTATCCAGGGTAATGTGGTTGTACAGTTCGTTGTAGGTCCAGATGGTAAGATGACTAACTTCAAGGTTCTTCAGTCACCTGATAAGACCCTCGCAGATGCAACTATCGATGTATTGAAGAAGGCTAACGAGATGAAGAATGGTTGGAAGCCTGGTAAGCAGCGCGGTAAGCCTGTGAAGGTTTCGTTCACATTGCCTGTTGCTTTCAAGATTCAGATCTAAAAGAGCTAAACATGTTTTATTGGGGGTGTTAACTATTGTTACACCCCTTATTTATATAAGGTATATTTGAATGAGAGAGGAAAACGAGAAGCCCAAGGGCAAGAGCAAGGAGCCGATACCTACGGTTGAGGAGCGCGAAACACGCGCAGTGCTTGTGGCGGTAATTCGCGATAGCCAAAACCCAGATACGGCACAAGAGTACCTGGATGAGCTTGAGTTCTTGGCAGAGACAGCAAACATAAAGAGCGTTAAACGATTTACGCAGCGCCTACCACAACCTATGTCCAAGATATATGTAGGCCCTGGTAAGCTACAGGAGATTGCCGAGTGGTGCAAGGAGCAGGAGATTGATATCGCCATCTTCGATGACGAGCTATCCCCAGCACAGACACGCAACATCGAGCAGGCTATGCCATGTAAAATTATGGACCGTACACGCCTCATCCTCGACATCTTCATGTCGCGCGCGCAGACCGCCTACGCCAAGACGCAGGTTGAGCTTGCTCAGAATGAGTATCTCTACCCACGACTTACAGGTATGTGGACACACTTGGAGCGACAGCGTGGTGGTACAGGTACACGAGGTGGTGCAGGTGAGCGAGAGATTGAGACCGACCGCCGTATCGTGCGTAATCGCATATCTAAGCTCAAGGAGGACCTCAAAAAAATCGACCGCCAAATGGCAGTGCAGCGCTCTAACCGTGGCCAGATGGTGCGCGTAGCATTAGTGGGATATACCAATGTTGGTAAGTCAACACTTATGAACCTGCTCTCGAAGAGCGAGGTATTTGCCGAGAATAAACTCTTCGCAACACTCGACACCACTGTGCGTAAGGTTGTTTTCGACAACCTCCCATTTCTCATGTCCGACACTGTAGGATTTATTCGTAAGCTCCCTACAGAGCTTATCGAGTCCTTCAAATCGACACTTGACGAGGTGCGCGAAGCAGACCTATTACTACATGTTGTGGATATTTCACACCCAGGCTTCGAGGATCAGATTGCTGTGGTTAAGCAGACACTTGCCGATATTGGTGCAGGCGATAAGCCAACATTCTTGATATTCAACAAGATTGATGCTTACACATACACTCCTAAGGAGGAGGACGACCTAACGCCAATAACCAAGGAGAACCTATCATTGGACGACCTAAAGAAGAGCTGGATAGCTAAGGCTAACACACCATGTATCTTCATCTCGGCACGCGACAAGACGGGGGTAGATAAGCTACGCTCTGACCTCTACGGCATGGTGCGCGAGATACACGCGGGTCGTTATCCATTTAACAACTTCCTATACTAAAACAAATAAGGCTATGGTAAAGATTCTAAACGAGAAAAACTCTATACTTAATAAGTTTCTCGCCCAGATGCGCGATAAGAACATCCAGCGTGACTCTATGCGCTTCCGTCGAAACATGGAGCGCGTAGGTGAGATTATGGCATACGAGATATCTAAGAGCCTAAGTTATAAGACCCGCATGGTGGAGACGCCTCTCGGCATCGCCGCTGTGGAGGAGATTGACGATAACATCGTCATTGCAACAATACTTCGTGCAGGACTACCTTTCCACCAGGGCTTCCTTAACTTCTACGATGACGCTGAAAATGGCTTCGTATCTGCCTTCCGTAAGAGCCGCCCCGATGGTTCGTTTATCGTAGATGTCGAGTATGTCTCAACTTCAGCTCTCACAGATAAAGTGCTTATCCTTGTTGACCCTATGCTCGCTACAGGCACATCATTGATGCTGGTTTACGACGCCCTTATCCGCCGCGCTGGTGAGCCACGCCACACCCACTTTGCCGCAGTATTCGCTTCGGAGCAGGGCGTGGACTATGTCACCAAGCACACCAACCCAGAGAGATGCACGCTATGGTGCGCTGCAGTTGACCCTGAGCTGACCTCGAAATCATATATCGTCCCAGGTATTGGCGATGCTGGCGATCTCTCCTACGGCGAGAAGCTATAAGCGGACTCTTTCAAGGAATACTAAAGAGACTGAGGAGGCAGAATACGAACAAACAGCCGTAGGCAGGGCTACAGATTGGAGTTACCATCTTAAGGTCAATAACGCCCTTTATTTGCACTATAAATAACTGAATAATGGTACTAAAGGGGCTGGCTAAGTTACTTTTTAGTCAGCCCCCATAACCTAAGAGAGGTGAGCTAACCAAATTTGCGTCATATACTCTCCCGCCCTATTTATGACATCATAGATGACCTCAAAATCGCTCTATCAGTCTCGGTGATGCGTAACTCACTATAAAGTATAACGGAAGTTAAATCAAATCTAACCAACAAAAAATCTCAATTTGCGATATTTTGTGTTAGATTTTTATTATTTTTGCACATCAATTAGAGTAATCGGGGGACAATGAATAATCGTTTTGTGACATACCATAGCAAGTGTAACTTCTCAATGAATTGGGAGGTTTTGCCATTTACCCCCCCCCCTATAAAATCTCTAATAATCAGATAGTTAACAATATAATTGTAGATTATAATTGGCATTACTGCTTTTCGTAAGCGGGAGTGCTTTTTTTTTGTTTTAACGGAAAACGGAAAGCAAGAGAATTTAAGGAGATGAGGGAATATAGGGAGTTTAGCGATTGCGTCAATCACTAAATTCATTAAACTCACTAAACTCACTAAAACAAGCAAAAACTTTTACTTTATTATAAACAATTAAACATTAAACAGTTATGAAGAAGTTATTACTTATGTTTGCAGCGGTAGCGACACTTTTTACCGCTTGTAATAAGGAGGCTGACCACAACAATGTCAAGCACGACCATAGTGCAGACATCGTTGGTACTTGGACTTGCCTTACAGAGAACTATGCAGAGGCGTTGATTATCAATGCAGATGGTTCGGCTGTATCTTATGGCGTAGAGGATGGTGAGTATTGGGAGAATGTAAGAGGCACTGTTGTTACTAATGGCGACAATATCACTATGACCTTTGAGGACAATGACAACCTTACAGGACACTTTGATATTATCCCAGGTGTGGCATTCTCTCTCTTCGAGGATAGTGACGAGCGTTACATTTATCAGTATTGTGCAAATGACCTCTCTGATGAGATTATTGGTATGTGGGTATGTAATGATGCTCCTAATAACGCAGAGAAAGATATCGCTATTGTTTCTTTTGAGGAGGATGGCACTTCAACTTTAACAGGTATTGTTCCTAATGGAAATGGTTATTTGGTAACCGCAAACTCGACCTACAAGGTTGTTGGAGACTTGCAGTTTCAGAAGAGAGCAGACGATGAAAACGCTAAATATATCGTAAGTCGTCTAATTTATACTCCTAATGCTACGACATCGGGAGATATTATGAATTACAAAATGTATATCACTACTGATAAAGGCAAGGTTGAAACAACAACTTCTTGGCTTCGTGTAAGACAGTCTCTCGACCTCGCAGGTAAAACATACGATTACAATTCGTCTTATGTAAGCAACGCAAAAGGCAAAGATGAGGATTTCTCTATTATGGGTTATAACTTCAATATATCCAAGATTACATCTGACAACTTTGATATGATGTTCAGAACAGCTCTCTTCTACTTGACCACAAACACCAACTCAATCAAACAACATTTCTTCGTTAATGGTAAAGCAGTGGAAATTGAAACTCCAATCACCGTAGATGGTAATAAGGTTATCTTTGATATGAGCGTTATTGACCCTGCATTCCGCACAGTAGAGATGTATATGTATCAAGATGCTGACAATTGTCAATTGCATATGTATTTGCCTACCACTTCATTTATAAACAATTTTGCGAACTTGGAAATTGCTACTTTGAAAGCAGAAGGCAAACTTGATACAACTAACGCTGCTGCTGTGGCGAAGGTATTTACCGATATGGAGGCACGAGTTGAAAGCATCAATCTAAGTTTTGTATTGAAAATACGATAGTAATCAGCGACCAACATAAACAAGCAATGCCCTGTGTGTAGAAGCACGGGGCATTTTTGTTGACGGAAATGACAGAAAATGGGTTCGGTGCATTTTTGGTGCAACTTTTTGGGCTTATTGGTCAAAATTAGTACATAAAATCGGGGCAAACGATTGATTTTCTTATATTTGCACTATTTGTGTTAGAAATGGATAAAAAGTTTGCCCAAAATGCGGGCATCGCACCCTCGTCAGACACGGCTACAACGG
>JAZRRF010000057.1:0-4775 GCA_045650465.1 Alistipes sp. | reverse complement strand
GACCCTTGATACCTACCATACCCTTCTCCTTAGCGAACTCCATGAACTCCTTCTCGAACTCCTCCTTACCTGGAGCCATTACGAAGCAAACATTCATCAAAGAACGGTCCTCCTTAGCTGCTGTACCTACGAACATAGAGTTGCGGTCGATCTCGTTGTAAAGAAGCTCAGCCTTCTCCTTGTTCATCTTGTACATAACCTCAACACCACCGATCTCCTTAACCCACTTCAAAGTCTGGTACATTACGAAGATAGGGAATACTGGAGGTGTGTTGTACATAGAGTGGTTGCGAGCCTCCTCTGGGTAGTGAGTAGCGTAGTCAACCATTGACTGAAGCTTACGCTCTGACTGACCAAGAAGATCCTTGCGGATGATAACGAAAGTTACACCTGCAGGACCTACATTCTTCTGAGCACCACCATAGATCATACCATACTTCTTGATATCAACAGGACGAGACATGATATCTGATGACATATCAGCAACCAAAGTTACAGGTGAGTCAATATCCTCGTGGATCTCAGTACCGTAGATTGTATTGTTAGTAGTGATGTGGAAGTAATCTACATCTGTTGGGATAGTGTAGTTCTTTGGAATGTAGCTGTAAGTCTTATCCTCAGATGAAGCAACGATCTCAACATCGCCATAGAACTTAGCCTCCTTAGCAGCCTTCTTAGCCCAAACACCAGTCTGCAAGTAAGCAGCCTTAGTCTTAAGAAGGTTTGCAGGAACCTGGAAGAACTGAGTTGAAGCACCACCACCAACGAAGAAGATAGCATACTCCTCAGGGATGTTCAAAAGGTCGCGCCAAAGCTGCTCTACCTCAGCCATTACGCGCTCCCAACCTGGAGTACGGTGAGAGATTTCAAGAATACCGATACCTGTACCGTCGAAATCGCGGATAGCCTCGATAGCAGCCTCAATAGCCTGCTTTGGAAGTACGCATGGACCTGCGTTAAAATTGTGTTTCATAAGTTTAAGTGTTTTGAAAAGTTTGTATTTGGTTAACTAAAATCTCTTATCATACTAATTAAGTGGTGCTTACTCTCTCTACATAAGCACGCGCCTAATATAGTCACACAAAGATAGTGATTATTTTATCATTTTCAAAATATTAGATGATAAAAAACGCTAAAATCGTTACAATCGTCTTGCTCCGTCAGAAATTACCACAGAATAAACCTTTGGTTCGTGACCATATTTCTCCGCAAACTTAGCCTTAGCTGTGGTAATGAAGCTATCATACAACTCGCTCTTTACCAAGTTGATAGTACAACCGCCAAAGCCGCCACCCATGATGCGTGAGCCTGCAACGCCGCACTCTTTTGCTACGGTAGCCAAGAAGTCGAGCTCCTCGCATGATACCTCATAATCCTTGGACATGCCCCAGTGTGTTTCGTACATTCTCGCACCCACGGTCTCGTAATCGTTGCGCACCAATGCCTCGCAGACATCCAACACACGCTGCTCCTCGCCGATGACATAACGAGCGCGCATATAATCCTCCTCTGAGATCTTATCCTTAATAGCCTCCAACTGCTCCATTGTAGCGCCACGCAAGAACTCCTGACCAAGCACAGCTGCTACCCTCTCGCACGATGCACGACGGTCGTTATATGGCGAGCCAACCAACTCATGCTTAACAACCGAGTCGAGCAGCACAACCTTATAGCCATACTTCTCAGGGTCGAATGGGAAGTACTCAAACTCCATAGAGCGACAATCAAGACGCATCAAGTGTCCCGCTTTACCGAATACGGATGCAAACTGATCCATAATGCCACACTTTACGCCGCAATAGTTATGCTCTGTTGACTGACCTATACGCGCCAACTCAAAGCGATCTATGCCCAAGGAGAATAGCTCATTAAGAGCATTTGCAAAGGTGGACTCCAACGCTGCCGACGATGACATACCCGCACCAAGAGGTACATCGCCCGCAAAGGCTGTGTCGAATCCTGCAATCTTACCGCCACGCTTCTGAATCTCGCGACACACACCAAAGATGTAGCGCGCCCAGCTCGCCTTAGGGGCACCCTCCTCGTTTAGACCGAACTCGGCATAATCGTCAAGGTCAACGGCATAGGCACGCACCTTATCGGTGCCGTTTAGCCTAATTTCGGCAACCATCGCCTTGTCAATAGCTCCAGGGAACACAAAGCCACCGTTGTAGTCTGTGTGTTCGCCGATAAGGTTAATTCTACCTGGCGATGTGAACAACTCACCTTGTGCGCCAAACTTATCGGTGAACTTCTCGTTTATAAGTTTAATATCCATGGTTCAATATAGTTTTAAGTATTTCGTTTGCAAATATCCTTACAAAGTTAGCAAATTTATTCATAAAATGCAACTCTATCTTCGACTATTTTTATATCTTTGCACTATGGAACGACGCGATAAAGTATTTGAGTGGCTTACAAGTCACAATATTGAGTACTCATGGTATGAACACCCTGAGGCTCCAACAATCGAGATAGCGCGCCAATATTGGCGCAATGATGGTTCTAAGCACTGCAAGAACCTATTTTTCCGTAATCACAAGGGAAATCGTCACTATTTGGTGGTCTTCGACTCGGAGCAGTCAATGGCAATACACGACTTGGAGCATATCCTCAAGCAGGGTAAACTATCTTTTGCATCGCCTGAGCGTATGGATAAGTGGCTCGGACTACGCCCTGGCTCGGTATCTCCGTTTGGTCTGATAAACGACACCGAGAACCATGTACACCTATTCCTCGACGAGAGTATGCGCGAGCAGAGCGCACTAAGTTTCCACCCTAACGACAACCGCTTCACCGTGGTGATATCGCGTGAGGAGTTTGAGCGTTATCTCGAAGAGGTGGGTAATACCTATGAGTATATTAAGCTGTACTAATGTTATTTTGAGACGAGAGGGACAAGAGGGACAAGAGAGACGGGAGCGAGGATGGGTATCAGCGTTGATGCTGCCGAGTGCTCCGCACTGCCGTACAGATAAATGTTGTCCGAGACTTCGCTGTCGTCTCTTTCGTCTCTTTCGTCTCTCAGGTCTCTTGTTATTTTGAGACGAGAGGGACAAGAGAGACCAGAGGGACAAGAGCGAGGTCGGGTATCAGCGTTGATGCTATCTGAGCTCCGCACTGCCGTGCAGTTAAATGACGCTCGCGCCTACCCACTGACTGCGCAAAAACAGAAGAGGCTGCCATAATCGGGGCAACCTCTCTCTATATATAAATAGGTATCTAATCCTCAATGATTGATTGTAGATCCACCTCAGTAAGCCTACCCTGCGCAAATAGAAGCGTACGCGAAGGGAACTGCTCAATAAGCGAGATGTTATGTGTTGACATAATCACCGCGCACCCAGTCGCTACGATACGGCGAAACACCATCATAATCTCCTCGGCGGTCTTAGGGTCGAGATTTCCTGTTGGCTCATCGGCAAGGATAAGGCGTGGGCGGTTAACAAGAGCTCGTGCAATGGCAAGACGCTGTTGTTCACCTCCCGAGAGTTCAAAAGGCATTTTATAGCTCTTATTCTCCAAATCGACAAGGCGCAATACCTCACCTATACGCTCACGCATATCATCGTCATTAGACCACCCCGTAGCACGCATAACATCATAGAGGTTGTAGAATACATTTCTGTCGGTCAAAAGTTGAAAATCTTGAAAGACTATACCCATGGAGCGGCGTAAGTATGGTATCTGGCGACGCTTGATATTCTTAAGACTGAAGCCTACAACTTCGCCCTCGCCATCAACAATATCTACTTCGGCGTAGAGAGTCTTGAGTAGAGTGCTCTTGCCTGAGCCAACACGCCCAATAAGGTAAACCAACTCACCCTCGTCAACGGAGAAGTTTATGTTTGATAGTACAAGGCTATTCTCGTAATCGGCACTACGGCGCCCCTCGCCTAAATATACAGAGACATCTCTAAGCTCTACAACTCTTCTACTCATTCTGATTGGCAATTTTAGGCAAAAGTAAAAAATATTTTTGTGTTAGCAAAATTTTCACTATTTTTGCACTCGCATCCGAATTGCCACGGGTGCCACGATGACTATATCCTGTAAGGTTCTTTGTCCTATAAGGTATTATTTTGTTTTCTCAATAAAGAAGATGTCGTAGATGCTCTTTATTGAGATTATATAAAGGTTATTTTTAAGCTGATTGTGCTTTTGGCTTTGCAGGTAATAGTTAATCTATTACCAAGAAGCCAAAACAATAAGCAGCCAAAAAGAATTTTATAGAAGCCAACAAAGAACATCTACGCCATCTTCAAAAGGGGGTGACCGGTTTTGACAGCAGGTAGAATTCGATTGTAAGCATGTCGAGCCTTGTGTGGGGTCTCGTTAAACTGAACGCTCAAGCTATAAATGGCAATAACAACTATGCACTCGCTGCTTAATTTACAGGGTAAATTAGCTTAATCGCGTGACCCAAGGAGGTCGCATGACGAGTATCCCGAGAGGTCGTTCCGCTCTTTAACGGCTAATCATTATGGGGTATCATCAATTTAGAGATAGCGTGATATGTGCCTCGGTTATCATGCGAGATTTAGGGGCTGGGACTTGAGTTTGGCTGCTGCCTGCCTGGCTTAAGTAGAAGGATTAAACGGTCAGCTAAACATGTAGAAAGCTCTGGGGTTCCTTGTTTGGACGCGGGTTCGACCCCCGCCACCTCCACTTAGGTCTGCAACGGTTGTTGCAGGCTTTTTTTTTGCGCTGGCGGTGCAAAGCGCTCGGCAGCGACAACGCTGATACCCGACCTCGCTCTTGTCCCTCTGGTCTCT
>JAZRRF010000056.1:0-5245 GCA_045650465.1 Alistipes sp. | reverse complement strand
TGAGGATTTCTGTTTAATGCGTTATGACTCAGTTCAAAACGCAGAAATTTACCTTTTTTGCTCCGAGAACCGTAATTTTTAGTTAAAAAATAGGCTCTACACTCTTGTTGTTTTAGAATTGTTTTGTACCTTTGCATCTATGGAGTTATCTTTTGAGTACAAAGATATTAAGCTTGCCTATGTGGTTGAGGGCGAGGGAGATACGGTAATATTGTTGCATGGCTGGGGCTGCGATAAGAGTATATGGCGTAAGACGGCAGAGCTCTTAGTGTCGCATTTTCGGGTTGTGTCGGTGGATTTTGCGGGTTTTGGTGCGAGTCAGGAGCCTCGTTCAGTGTGGGGTGTTGAGGAGTACACTCGCTCGTTGGAGGCGCTGGTTGCGCATCTTGGCGTTGTGCGCCCTACGCTTGTGGGTCACTCCTTTGGTGGTCGTGTATCGATACTCTATGCCTCGCGAAATGAGGTGGCAAGGGTGGTGCTTACGGATGCTGCAGGTGTTAAGCCTCGTCGTTCGTTTAGCTACTACCGCAAGGTATATACTTATAAGCTATTGAAGGTTGCGTTGCCGATACTTATCGGTGAGCGCAAGGCGCAGATGCTTCTTGAGCAGCGCAGAGCAAGCTCTGGCTCTTCGGACTACAATCGTGCTACGCCCATGATGCGTGCTATACTCTCGAAGTGTGTGAACGAGGATTTGTGTTATGCTATGCCTAAGATAGCGGCACCTACGCTTCTTTTCTGGGGCGATATGGATACGGCAACACCAATCGCGGATGCTCATATCATGGAACGACTTATCCCCAATGCCGGTTTAGTTGTGGCTAAAGGGGCTGGTCATTTTGCCTTCCTTGAGCAGGCGGAGTTGTGGTTCGGGTCGTTGAAGTCATTCTTAAAAATTGGGTAGCGATGTTATTACTTACGACACTTCTAATGCAACATATCTACCACTTTGTATGGTTGTTCTTCCTTGTGGCGATGATGCGCTACTCGGTGCAGATGTTTCAGCAGAATAGCTATCGTGTGGAGCGTTATAACCGTTGGCTACGCTCTACGGGTGAGTGGTATTCAAGAGCTAATATATTGTCGCTCCTCTCGGCAGTTATCTATGTTTTTACCTCTTCGGGTTTTGTCCTAACAATATTCGGTGTGTGGATGTTGATTATCGCCATTGCCGAGTTTAGGATTAAATATAAGGTACCAATTGCCTACACTATGCGTGTTAAGCGACTCTTCGCAACGCGCCTGATACTCACTGCAATAGTAGTTTCGCTTGTACATGTTTATGCTCGTGAGTACACCTTAGTGGCGATGATGCTGCTATGTTTTGACTACTGGACTATCGTTGCCAACCTTATAAATCGTCCTTTGGAGCAGGCTATTACGCGCTGGTACTACAACGATGCCAAGCGTAAGCTACGCTCTATGCCTAACCTCAAAATTATAGGTATCACAGGTAGTTTCGGTAAGACATCGACCAAGAACTTCCTCTATCGAGTGCTTTCGGAGCGATATAATGTGCTTATGACGCCGGGTAACTTCAATACAACCTTGGGCGTTGTGCGTACCGTGCGTGAACATCTAAAGCCTCACCATGAGGTATTTATCGTGGAGATGGGTGCTAAGCAGTGTGGCGATATTAAGGAGATTTGCGACCTCGTTGAGCCAGAGATTGGTATTGTGACCTCGGTAGGCGAGATGCACCTCGAAACCTTTGGCTCGGTGGAGAGCGTGGCACGCACTAAGTTTGAACTTATAGATGCCCTACCTAAGGGTGGCTTGGGCGTTGTAAATATCGACTCCGAGGCAGCCTATAACCATATCAAGGAGTATGGATATAAGATTAAGAGCTACGCCGTGGATAATCCTGAGGCAGATTATCGCGCTACAAATATTCTATACTCCTCTGCCGAAACACGCTTCGATGTGGAGTCGTGTGGTGGTGTTGATGAGGGTTACGCTACGCATATCCTCGGTAGGGGCAACATCCTAAATATCACTGCCGCGTTGGCCGTGGCGGAGCATCTCGGTATCTCGGCAGAGTCGCGCCGCCGTGCCGTGCGTCAGATTGAGCAGGTGGAGCATCGTCTAAGCATGCGCCGCAATGGTGGAATCACAATCCTTGATGATGCCTACAACTCCAACCCTGAGGGTGCGCGTATGGCGTTGGAGGTGTTGTCTGGCTTCGCTACAGAGGGTAAGCGCTATGTTGTAACGCCTGGCTTTGTGGAGATGGGCGCAAAGCAGTTTGAGAATAATAGAGCCTTCGGCGTGGATATCGCAAAGTCGAGGGTCGATGGTGTATATGTTGTTAATGAGGTCAACCGTGAGGCTATCACCGAGGGTCTGCGCTCGGGTGACTATCCCGCTACTCAGATAGAGTGCGTAGCCTCCTTCGCTGAGGCTATGGCATCACTACAACCTAAGCTCAAGTTGGGCGATGTTGTTCTCTATGAGAATGACCTTCCCGATTCATTCAAGTAAACGGTAAAAATTAAATAAAATGAAGATCAATGTAGGTGTAATTTTTGGTGGTCGTTCTGTGGAGAACGAGATTTCTGTTATTACCGCAGCACAGACCATGGCGGCGATGAATACCGAGAAGTATAACATCGTGCCTATCTATATATCCAAGGAGGGTCATTGGTACACAGGCGACAAACTCCGTACTACGGACAACTACCGCGATATGAAGGCGTTGCTCGCCTCGGTAGAGGAGGTCTATTTCCGTCCTGTATATGGCGATAACAACCTCTATAAGGTGCGTAAGCCGTTGTTTGGTAAGGGTGTGGTGACAACCATAGATGTAATCCTCCCATGTTTGCATGGTACTTCAGGTGAGGATGGCTCGTTCCAGGGTCTTATCGAGATGACAGGTATCCCTTATGCCTGCCCAAACCCTTTGGCTTCGGCTAATGGTATGGATAAGATTACTATGAAGATGATACTCAAGGAGAGTGGCATCCCTGTTGTGGATTATGCGTGGTTCTCGGATAAGGAGTGGCTCTCGGAGCGTGAGGCGTGCATCGAGCGCTCGGAGGCACTTAGCTATCCACTTATTGTTAAGCCTGCTAACCTCGGCTCGTCGGTTGGTATCAAGGCGGTACACAACCGCGAGGAGTTAGTTGATGCTGTTGACAACGCCATTAAGTACTCAAAGCGTATCATCATCGAGACCCTTATTGAGCAGCTCAAGGAGATTAACTGCTCGGTGCTTGGTGACTACTACGATTGCGAGGCTTCGGTATGCGAAGCTCCTGTGCGTAGCGGTGAGATTCTTAGCTACGAGGATAAGTACTTGGGTGGCGGTAAGAATAAGCCATCTGAGGGTATGCATTCTACCGTGCGTGAGATCCCTGCGCGTCTGCCTGAGGATGTCACTGCCTTTATTCGTAAGACGGCGTGTGACACCTTCCGTGTCTTGGCATGTGACGGCGTGTCGCGTATCGACTTTATGATTAACGAGGCTACTGGTGGTATCTATGTAAATGAGATCAATACCATCCCTGGCTCCTTGTCCTTCTACTTGTGGGAGGCCTCGGGCGTTAAGTTCGATGAACTTGTTGACCGCCTTATCGCTATTGCCTTTAAGCGTAAACGCGATTCGGAGTTTAAGACAACATCATATTCGGAGAATATCTTTGCTTATCAGGCTAAGCATGGTGCGAAGTTTGGTGGTGCAAAGGGCAGTAAAAACTAATCTTTGTGGATTATGACAGCACTATATAACAATATCATCTTTGGTCCTATACGCTCACGCCGCCTTGGCTTGTCGTTGGGAGTAAACCTACTTCCTGTTGAGTCTAAGTTGTGTAGCTTCGATTGTATCTACTGCGAGTGTGGCTGGAACGATGAGCACCCTGGTAAGCGTAGATTTAACGCCCGCGAGGATGTATATAATATGCTCGATAAGACACTTGGACAGATGGTTGCCGATGGTACACCTCCCGATGTTATCACCTTTGCAGGTAATGGCGAGCCAACGATGCATCCCGACTTTGAGCAAATAATCGGCGACACTATAGCCTTGCGCGATAAGCACTGCCCAGAGGCAAAGGTGTCGGTGCTCTCGAACGCGACACAGATACACCGCGAGGATGTGCGCCGTGCATTGCGCCGTGTGGATAATAATATTTTGAAGCTCGACTCGGCATTTGACGAGACTGTGCAGCTTGTAAATAAGCCACAGGGTAATTATACCGTTGCCCGCACCGTGGAGCTACTTAAGATGTTCGAGGGAGAGCTTATCGTGCAGACGATGTTCCTCCGTGGCGAGTACCTCGGTAAGCGTGTGGATAACACCACCGCTGAGGAGGTTGAGGCGTGGTTGAAGCTTATTGCCGAGATCAAGCCAAAGCAGGTTATGGTCTATTCGCTCGATCGTGATACTCCATGCAAGACCCTCGAGAAGGTTGAGAAGGAGGAGCTTCGTGAGATAGCTGCCCGCGTTGAGGCGTTGGGTATCGCTTGTTCAGTAGCATAAAACTATTAAAACATACAAAAATGGAATTTGAAGGAAAAGTATTAGAGATTTTACCTCCTGTTAGTGGTCAGTCGGCTCGTGGTACTTGGGAGCGTCAGACCGTAGTCTTTGAGCAGGCAAATAAGCAGTTCGGCAAGGAGGTAGCGGTAACCTTTATGAATAAGGGTCAGGATGTTTCGGGTCTTCGTGTTGGTGAGAGCTATATCGTATCGTTCGATATTGAGTCGCGCAACTATCAGGGTCGCTGGTACACCGATGTTCGTGCATGGCGTGTTCAGTCTCTCCAGCCACAGGCTCAGCCACCAGTGCAGGATCTCCCACCATTCCTCGAGGAGCCAATGAGTGCACCCCAGGGCGTAGGTGTTGTGGATGATATGCCGTTCTAAACGGTTGTTAGGAATAGATAGGGACTGACTAAAAAGTAACTTAGTCAGCCCCTTATTGTATTATCATATTGCCCTTTCGGGGTGTATATAGATGCAAAAAAAAGGAGCGACTAAGATTAGTTGCCCCTTTTCTCTTTGTGCTTTGGAAGCTTACTCAGCCATAGGAACTACGCTTACATAAGACTTACCAGAAGACTTCTTGCAGAAGCTAACTGTACCGTCAACCAATGCAAAAAGAGTGTGGTCCTTACCCATACCCACGTTCTCACCTGGGTTGTGTACTGTACCGCGCTGACGAACGATAATGTTACCCGCCTTAGCGAACTGACCACCGAAAAGCTTTACACCGAGTCGCTTGCTCTCTGACTCACGGCCGTTC
>JAZRRF010000055.1:0-29505 GCA_045650465.1 Alistipes sp. | reverse complement strand
GAAGGATTGGCAGCACCACCTTTGATCTGCAATTTAATAAATGCAGCAACCTCTTTTGCCATAATTTTCCTTGGTTAATTATTCTTTTTCAACTTGTGTAAAGCTCAACTCCATTGGAGTCTTGCGTCCAAAAATCTTCACACTCACGGTCAGCTTACGATGCTCGTTGTCGACACTCTCAATGGTACCTTGGAAGCTTGAGAATGGACCGTCTGTAACCTTGACAGTCTCGCCGACGAAGAACGGAGTCTCGTTCTGCTCGTCCTGCTGGCTTAGCTCATCAACAAGACCAAGAATTCTACTCACCTCTTGTGGACGAAGTGGAGTAGCATTCATCTTGCGACTATCTTCCTTGGTGTCACCCAAGAAGCCAAGCACATTAGGTATGTTGCGAATGATAATTGGTATTTGACCTACGAGAGCAGCTTCGATAAGGACATAGCCTGGATACGAAACCTTCTCTTTAGATACTTTCTTTCCGTTTCGAATAGTGTAGACCTTCTCAGTCGGAATAAGTACTTGTGATATGTACTCCTCCAAGTGACTGTGGCGAATTTCGGCCTCGATATAATCCTTAACCTTATTCTCCTTGCCACCAATAGCACGGACTACATACCACTGCTTAGTAATCTCTCCCATTGTTCTATAAGCTTAATTATCCCAACAAGCTATAAATGCCGTTCATAAGACCCTCAAATACAAGGTCCATGGCCAATACAACCAATGCGAAGATTACAGAGGCAACCAATACAACCTTAGTAGAGCCAATAAGCTGCTCATACGAAGGCCAAGTTACCTTGTTAACCAACTCGTTGTACGAATTCTTAAAGTACTTAAACATAACAAATTCTACTTTTTTAATTAGCAGGAGCAGAGAGATTCGAACTCCCATCAACGGTTTTGGAGACCGCTATTCTACCCTTGAACTATGCTCCTAAATAGAGGCAGGCAGAACCTGCCTCTTTGAAATATATCAAGTTATTGATTACTCGATAACCTTGATTACCTGACCTGCACCTACTGTACGACCACCCTCACGGATTGCAAAACGAAGACCCTCGTTCAACGCAACTGGATAGATCAAAGATACAGTGATAGTTACGTGGTCACCTGGCATTACCATGTCAACACCCTCTGGAAGCATAACCTCACCAGTGATATCCATAGTACGGAGGTAGAACTGAGGACGGTACTTGTTGTGGAATGGAGTGTGACGACCACCCTCCTCCTTACGAAGGATATAAACCTCAGCAGTAAACTTAGTGTGTGGAGTGATAGAACCTGGCTTAGCAACAACCATACCGCGCTTAACATCCTTCTTATCAAGACCACGCATCAAAAGACCTACATTATCACCTGCCTCACCCTGGTCAAGAAGCTTACGGAACATCTCAACACCTGTACAAGTAGAAGTGCGGATCTCCTCATCCAAACCAATGATCTCTACAGGATCACCTACGTGGATAATACCAGTCTCGATACGACCAGTTACTACTGTACCACGACCAGTGATAGAGAATACGTCCTCAACAGGCATCAAGAATGGCTTCTCATTCTCACGTGGAGGCAACTGGATGAACTCATCAACGCTGTTCATAAGCTCCATAATCTTCTCCTCCCACTTTGGCTCGCCGTTCAAACCACCAAGAGCTGAACCACGGATAACTGGTGCGTTATCGCCATCGAAGTCGTACTTAGAAAGAAGGTCACGAACCTCCATCTCAACGAGGTCAAGCATCTCAGGATCGTCAACCATATCACACTTGTTCAAGAAAACAACGATGCGTGGTACGTTTACCTGCTTTGCAAGAAGTACGTGCTCGTTAGTCTGAGGCATAGGACCATCAGTAGCAGCAACTACAAGGATAGCACCATCCATCTGTGCAGCACCAGTAACCATGTTCTTTACATAGTCGGCGTGACCTGGACAGTCAACGTGAGCATAGTGACGGTTTGCAGTCTGGTACTCAACGTGAGCAGTGTTGATGGTGATACCACGCTCCTTCTCCTCTGGAGCATTATCAATTGAATCGAAATCACGCTTCTCAGAGAGACCGCGATTAGCCAATACTGTAGTAATAGCAGCAGTAAGAGTAGTCTTACCGTGGTCAACGTGACCGATAGTACCGATGTTCACGTGTGGTTTCGAACGATCGAATTTTTCCTTTGCCATAGTAATATAAGTTTTTTAAGTTTTAAAGTTACTATTCTAAAAATTTACAGCGCAATCGCGCGACACACACCTCCCCTGAGGTATCGTGTCACACGCCACTGATGTGAGCGGAAGACGAGGCTCAAACTCGCGACCCATAGCTTGGAAGGCTATTGCTCTATCAACTGAGCTACTTCCGCAAAAATACACCGTTCAGAGCATCTCTCACTCACCATATTGAGCAAGACTTTGAAACTCCGACGGCGTCATAAGTGGGAAGAGATGGATTCGAACCACCGAAGGCGTGCGCCAGCAGATTTACAGTCTGCCCCATTTGGCCACTCTGGTATCTTCCCAATATTTTCAAGCCCTGAGTTTCCTCAAGGCTTGGGCTTTGAGCCGATGGAGGGATTCGAACCCCCGACCAGCTGATTACAAATCAGCTGCTCTGGCCAACTGAGCTACATCGGCGTTAACCATTACGGAGTGCAAAGGTACAACATTTTTTTTAACTTGCAAATTTTTTGCAAACTTTTTTCAAAAAATTTTTTGTACTCGCTCTTTCAAAGAACAATCCGCGTCTATTTTTAGGTATTAGCGGAAAATCGAGTGCAAATATATAACTATTTTGTGAAACACGAAACACTCTGACCACTTTTTTTTTAGTTAACACGCATTTTTTTCGTTTTAGCCCAAATATATGGGTTATACCTATATATAATTACGCGCGCACAGGGAAACAGGCGCAACATTAAATTATAGAGAATATCAATACCTACATCGAAAAATTTTATCCTCAATAAATTTGGCAACTACGACCGAACGAGTTATCTTTGCGCTCGCTTAAAAGAGAATTTATTAACTTAAAAAAATTATAGATATGAAAGTAGAGAATGGTAAGATGGTCTCAGTGGACTATAAGCTTACAGTAGATGGTCAGGTTGCTGATCAGTCACAGCCAGGTCAGCCTTTGCAGTTTATCTGCGGCATGGGCATGTTGTTGCCTAAGTTCGAGGAGGCAATTATGGATAAGGAGCCAGGCGAGTCAGTATCATTTACTCTTGAGGCTAAGGATGGATACGGCGAGGTTATCGCTGAGGCTATCGTTGAGCTTCCAAAGAGCGTATTTATGATGGATGGTAAGGTTGCTGAGGATATTTTGTTCGTAGGCAGCCAGATTCCTATGGCTACAGCAGATGGTCAGCACATGATGGGTCTAGTTAAGGAGGTTAAGGAGGAGGCTGTAATGATGGACTTCAACCACCCTATGGCTGGTAAGACCTTGAACTTCGATGTAACTGTTGTTGATGTACGCGATACTACACCTGAGGATCTATCACAGATCATGGGTGGTGGTTGCAACTGCGGCGACTGCGGTGGCGGTTGCGGCGACCACGAGTGCGGCGACGGTTGCGACTGCGGCGGCTGTCACTAATAGACACCGAAACACAAATAAGTGGCTGTTCCGATTGGAACAGCCACTTATTTTATATACCACAACAGAGCAGTATAACCTCTCCGCCTGGACTATTTGTTATGTCCTGGGCCCTCTGGGAACCAGCCCTTATCCACGCGTTTTTTCTGGTGTACAATCTCCAGAATGCTCCAGAATGAGGAGAACGCTGTAACACCAAGCACTGTAGAGAGAATAAGGTTGCTTACGATAAGTGACAATGCACAGAAGATGATACCTGCCACAAGAAACATCCACCAGCACCTTAATCCAAGATAGAACTCTGCCTTAATTACAAGAGGATGAAAAACACCAATTATTAGAAATGTAGCAAGTCCTACGATAATACCTGTAAAATTCATAATCTCAAATATATTGTTCTCAATTAACCATATATACGCCCCGGGTGCGTGTCTATAAGCTAACCAACGGAGCATATATCATACATTGAGGAGCAGTATTGTGTACCGCTCCCCAATAAAATTACTTCTTCTTAGTCTCTGTAACCTTGATCTTAATCTTCTCAAAGGCCTTTGTTAGAGTCTGCTCATTTGTCTTTGCAGGGTCAAAGGTAACGGTTACGGTCTTAGTTGGCACATCAACCTTAACATCCTTAACACCCTTCTCGTAAGGGATAGTGTTAGTCACCTTCTTAGCGCAACCTGCACAGTCGATATCGGTTACGAACTCTACGGTTACAGTCTTCTTCTCACCCTTCTTAGGAGTCTGTGCATTAGCAATGCCTACAGAGAATAGTGCTACAAGGCACATCAAAATAATCTTCTTCATAGTTATACAATGTTTATTAAATTAACGAATCTACCTATAAATTATTATACCCATTAGCAATTTGCTGTCAGAAGTAGTTAAACTGTCTGCGATGGGCTGTACTTGGGCGTACTGCCCATTGCAGACATATTTTATTAGCGGCAGTAGATGGCTGCTTATCACAACAAATTAGTATATGTTTAGGCGCAAACCTACATAGAACTTACGACCCATAAGTGGTCCCCACACCTGCGACGAGTTGAAACCGGGGCGGAATGGGTCACTACCGCCAACGATAGGGAGGTTACCATTGCCATCCACACCCTGAAGGTAGTTTGCGATATTCTCGCAACCAAGGTAGAGGGTGAGGTTACTCATCTTGTAGCTCACCTGTGCAAAGTACATTGGATATACAGGCGAGAGAGTTGGGTCTGTCTGAGCCTTAGTCAAGTCGCCACCAAGCTCTGGAAGGCGCACAGGACCATTGAGCTGTGCTGTAACATCGAATACCCAACGCTGTACAGCGTACTGGATATTGATAAGGCCCTTATAGCGTGAGGTCAAAGGACGCTCCACAAGGTATTGCTTACCATCGCGCTCCAAGGTAATCATCGCATTTGTATAGCGGAATGTAGCGAAGAAGTCAAAGCCACGGAATGGTGTCCAGTTGAAGTCGATCTGATAGTTGTCAGTATATGACTTACCCGCAGTGTTGTAGATAAGTATCGAGTTATCAGCCGTCTCCTGGTCAAAGACCATAGTGTTGAAGAACTGTGTGCGGAAGTAGTCGAAGCTGATTGTTGTCTGGTCATCGCCCGCAAGACGGAAGCTCTGCGAGAGGCTACCGCCGAATGTTGCAGCTCGCTCCATATCATTTGTAAGGTTTGCAAACTTGATATCGCGCGATGTTGTCATCATCCAGATATTATCCGTAACGAGGTTCTGACGGCGTGAGCCAAGACCTGCCGAAGCACGCAAGATGGTTGTTGGAGTGATAGCCCAGCGGATATGCGAGCGTGGTGTTACGAGGAACTCTGGCTTAGCATTGTAGTAGTACTCGCCATCGACCATAGCATAGTCGCCACGAAGACCTATAACCCATGAGAACTTATCCTCGTTGTTGTAGGTGTACTCGGCGAAGATACCTGGCTCTGCCAAGATAGCCTCATCCTCAACATCCCACACCTTACCCGACTCAGCGTTCTTCTGAAGATACTCATTATTTGTCATACGCACATATCCCGAAAGACCCGCATTGAGTGATGAACGCTGCGTGAAGTAGTGAGCATAGGTAGCATTGAAACGCACGGTCTGCTCCTCGACATCTACATCGTTGATACCGAAGTATGAGTCTGTAGCGTAGTTATCATAGTCAAGCACCATAGCGACATTATTCTGCACAGCATCCTCAGGGTCTCCCGTGAAGGTACGCTCATAGCCTACAGGGATACCAAGCTTGGTGTAGGCATTGAAGTTCTGGTTGTGAATCTTCGAGCCGTATGTGTTGCAACCAAGAGGGTTGCTTATCATCTGCTCATAGAGATCCTCGCTATAGCCAACCTTACCACCGAGGCGGTTCTCATTGACAAACTTCCAGCCCCAACGAAGCTGAACACCATCCCTATTCTGCCACAACCACTTATTGGCGATGTTTATCTGATTAGCCTTAGGCATATCTGCAAAGCCATCCTTGTTCATGTCGTGCATGGCGCTATCCATCGAGCCGTGGAGCATAATGACTGTCGATAGGCTCTTATCTGGAGTCAATGGAATAGCCGATGAGATATTGAACTCTGGGCGCTTCTCTGAGTCGAAATAGAGATTGATAAAGAGGCGCTCATCGTCAGTAGGCTTGCGGTGCTCAAGGTTAATCTGACCCGTGATAGCCTCGTGACCTGCCGTTACAGATGCCACGCCCTTAGATACCTGAATAGAGTTGAGCCACATACCTGGAGTGTAGCTAAGACCGTATGTAGCACCTGCGCCCTGCATGATTGGACGGTTCTCATCAAGAATCTGAGTGTAGGTACCCGCCAAGCCGAGCATCTTAATCTGACGCGCACCAGAGATAGCATCGCTATAACCTACGGTTACAGATGCCGAGTTCTCGAACGACTCAGCAAGCGAGCAGCACGCCATCTTACAGAGTCCCGCGAACGAAATCTGCTCCTGGCGTGTGATGCCGCTACTCTTAGCGTAGTTACCACGCTGCTGACCCTCAACCACAACCTCGTCGATATCTACCGATGATGGGGTGAGTTTAATATCAAGCTCGTGAACCTCCTTGCTAACTTCAAGCTCGACAATATCGTAGCCGAGAAAGTCAACAACAAGGGTCTCGAAGCCAGAGACCTTTCTTATTGTGTAGCTACCATCTGTGGTAGAGGTAGCACCCGCAGTAGTATTCTTCCAATAGAGTGTTGCACCCACAAGAGGCTGGTTACTATTAACATCCAAAACCTTACCTGTAAGTGTGCGCTGTGCCATAACTGCAATAGGCATGCAGAGCAATAGTAGTGATATAATTATTGATTTTTTCATTTTCTTTGGCTTAGGTAATTCATTACTAAACTTATCTATATGCGTGTAACCTCAGCCTCGAAAGCGAGGTATTAAGCCAATACGGGTGGGGCACGAAGCGAGAGCGCTCGGCGATAGGAGTCCGAGGGTGTGCCAATATCGCGCAACTCTAACCTCTCATACTTAGCATAGCTATAGAGCGACAGCTCCTCGCCTACAGAGGTTGTAACTGCAGGTGCAAAGAGCAACGACAATGCCGCTGCTGTGCGTGAGTCGTTGCGCGACTCTATGAAATCTGTGTGATTATCTCCAAGTATAGGATGGTGATGGTCGCAGCAATCCTTAGCTATAGAGAGGCCAAGATGCGCACAACACTCCGACTTACAACTGTGATGATGGTGGTGGTGATGGTCGCAGAGAAGTAGCGATACAGACGAAAGAATAGTAGCCACCGCATAGATAGCCACCAAGACAAACGCATATACCTTTCTTACTCTTCCCATTAACCCTTAAATCTACTCTATTACCTTGCACTCAACAAGCTTATCTACCCAGTGCTTTGCATCCTTGATAGCAAGCTCATTATCAATGCCATAGCGCTCGGCAAGAAGCTCTGCAACACTCTCCACACTAAACTCCTTGCCTGATAGCTCACCCCACAGATACAACGCACTCTCGTTCAGAGATATTATCTTCGTAAGGTCGCTACCGTGCTTACCCTGCATGATTATAACATGCTCGCCAGCCATCTCGCGTACTTTATACTGCTCCTTTAGCTTCATAGTAATCAGTAAATTCCGCTGCAAAGGTAACGATTTTTTTTTATTACGAAGTAATATCCCTATTTTTATTCGTATATTTGTACTATGAAATGTAACACAACAGTGCATACACGCCCTTCGGTGGAGGAGATACTACATAAGTGGTGGGGCTACAGCGAGTTTCGACCTATGCAGCGCGAGATTATAGACTCAGTGCTGCGTGGCGAGGATACTCTTGCCCTCATGCCTACGGGAGGTGGCAAGTCCCTAACATACCAGGTTCCAACCTTGGCAATGGAGGGTATCTGCATAGTTATCACACCACTCATAGCCTTGATGAAGGATCAGGTAGATCAGCTACAAAGACGCGGTATATCTGCTGTGGCGGTGCATTCTGGTTTAGACCCAAGACGCATGGAGATAGCCTTGGACAACTGCACATACGGCGATGTTAAGTTCCTATACATAGCTCCCGAACGCCTTGCTACAGACGCATTTAGAGTACGCCTAAGGCGAATGAATGTATCTCTTATTGCCGTTGACGAGGCGCACTGTATCTCGCAGTGGGGCTATGACTTCCGCCCTTCGTATCTTCAGATTGCCGAGGTTAGGGAGATATGCCCCGACACCCCAATATTAGCTCTTACAGCATCGGCGACAAATATCGTAGCACAGGATATCATGCGCCATCTACACTTCTCCAAAGAGCATATCTTGCGTTCGAGCTTTGCACGTCCAAACCTCTCGTATGTAGTGCGCGAGGTAGATGATAAATACTACCACCTTATGCGCATAATCAACAATGTACCAGGCACTGGCATCATCTATATGCGAACACGCGAGGGGAGTGAACAACTTGCCGAACGACTCCAAAAAGATGGCATAAATGCCAACTACTACCACGCTGGACTACCCGCCATGGAGCGTTCGTTGCGACAGGATGAGTGGCGCGAGGGGCGCACGCGTATCATGGTGGCTACCAACGCTTTTGGCATGGGTATAGATAAGGCAGATGTGAGGTTTGTTATCCACTACGCCATGTGCGATTCGTTGGAGGCATACTACCAAGAGGCTGGTCGTGCAGGGCGCGATGGCAAGCGCAGTTATGCGGTACTCCTCACAGCAAGGGAGGATAGCGAGCGTATCGCCAAACTATTCAAGGCTGAGTTTCCGCCAATAGCAGATATTAAGCGCATATATGAACTTATATGCAACTATCTCCAGATTGCTATAGGCGATGGCTCAGGAGGCTCATTCACCTTCAACATTTACGACTTCTGCCACCAGATGCGTCTATCATCAACGAATGTTGTCAACGCACTCAAGATATTGGAGCAAAACAACTTGATGACACTAATAGATGAGCAGGACCACCCCGCAAAGTTGATGTTTTGTTGCTCGCGCGATTCACTCTACAGGCTCAATGCCGAGGGTAACGACATGGATAAGATGCTCCGCACATTACTACGCCTCTACAATGGTCTGTTTACCCACTTCCGCAATATCGACGAGCTTTACATTGCCTCATGCGCACAACTTAGCCCAGAGCGCGTACACGAGCTATTGAAGGTGTTGTGGCGCATGCATATCATACGCTACATCCCCGCAGCACGCACGCCTATGATTTACTTCGACTCGGAGCGTCTGCCACAGAAGGATTTGTACATTGCCCCTGAGACCTACCGTCATCGCTACGACTTGGCTATAGAGCGTTTTAACAGCATGCTCAACTACACACTCAGCGAAGATGTGTGCCGTAGCAAGATTATCGAGGAGTACTTCGGCGAGAGGCATGCCAAAGAGTGCGGCATCTGCGATATCTGCATCAAAAAGCGAAACAACAAAGGTAGCATAACATCAATAGATGAACACATACTCAACACACTATCAACCAAAGAGTTATCCATAAAAGAACTCATCACAGAGATTAAAGGTGAAAGCGCTAAGATAGTTGAGCGTATCGACAAATTGGTGGGTACGGGTAAAATTTCCATCTCCATAAGCGGAAAACTAAAAATAAATGAGTAACTTTGTGGGTTGTAGAGTAGTTAACGAGAATATTCATGGCATTTCAACCAACGATAGATAACGATACAGTTGCCGCGTTGCCCGCAGCTCGTTTTCCTGGCCGCATAGTCATTGTGGATAGGGAGGAGCAGGTTGATGCTGCATGTGAGGAGCTATTGCGCCATCGTGTCATAGGCTTCGACACCGAGACACGCCCATCATTCCGCGCAGGTGTGAGCTACAAAGTTGCACTACTACAACTCTCTACCGAGGATACATGCTATCTATTCCGTCTCTCGCATATACGCCTAAGCAACCGCATACTCAAGATACTCGGTTCGCGACAAATACTCAAAATTGGTGCAGATGTCACGGGTGATATACGCTCACTGCATGCCCTACGCTCATTCCATGCCGACGGCTTTATAGACCTACAACGCGAGGCGTCGCGCTGGGGCATCGAGGAGAAGAGTTTGCGTAAGCTATCCGCTATAGTTCTTGGCAAGAGAGTATCTAAGGCACAGCGTCTAAGCAACTGGGAGGCAGAGATACTCACCGAGCAACAGCGCGAGTATGCCGCCACCGATGCATGGGTATGCATTCAGATACTCAGCGCCTTGGAGCGTAGTGGCAAGGTGGATGGAAAACTAACAATAATATCGGCTACCGCGCCAAATGAGGAGAGCGCAGAGGCAGTAACTCGCCGTCATCCTCGTCGTAAACACAAAAACAGCGAACACAAACATTCAAAATATGAGCAAAGAGAGGTTAAACACAGTACACCTACGCAGAGGTAAGGAGGAGTCACTTCTTAGAAACCACCCATGGGTATTCTCAGGAGCTATTGAGCGTATAAGCGAGAACGGAGCCCCACTTAGCGAGGGCGACATGGTAGATGTAGTCACCAAGCAGGGCGACTTCATCGCTAAGGGTCATTGGCAGATAGGCTCTATCGCCGTGCGCGTGCTTAGCTTCGAGCAGGAGGATATCAACCAAGCGTGGTGGAACCGCCGCATCAGCGAGGCTAAGGGTGTGCGCGAGGCTTTGGGGCTAGTGAACAACAACGACACTACATGCTACCGCTTAGTGCATGGCGAGGGCGACCTTCTTCCTGGCTTGGTTATCGACATATACGAGCGTACAGCTGTGGTGCAGTGTCACTCTGTGGGCATGTATCGTTCACGCGAGGCTATCGCCGAGGCACTACGCGCAGCGTATGGCAATGAGCTTGAGGCGATATACGACAAGAGTGCACAGACACTACCTTTCAAGGCCGACCTCGGTGCTGTGGATGGCTACCTTTGGGGCAGCAATGCACAGAAGGACAACATTGTATTGGAGAATGGACTAAAGTTCAAGGTCAACTGGGAGGAGGGGCAGAAGACTGGTTTCTTCATTGACCAACGCGTAAACCGCGACCTTGTACGCCAATACTCCAAGGAACGCAAAGTGTTGAACACCTTCTGCTACACAGGAGGTTTCTCTGTTGCAGCCCTTGCAGGTGGTGCTACGGAGGTCGTTTCTATCGACCTCTCGGAGCGTGCCGTAAATCTTGCCGACGAGAATGTTAGGCTCAACTTTGGGGAGGATGCTCCACACAAGGCTATAGCCTGCAACGCCGTGGAATATTTAAAGGAGATAGACTCGGACTACGACCTTATCATTCTCGACCCACCAGCCTTTGCCAAGCACCACAAAGTTTTGGGCAACGCGCTACAGGGTTACAAGAAGATAAACGCACGCGCCTTGGAGAAGATACGCCCAGGAGGTATTCTCTTCACCTTCTCATGCTCTCAGGCGGTAAGCCGTGACCTCTTCCGCACAACAATATTTACCGCGGCGGCTATTGCCAAGCGTAAGGTGCGCATCATTGGTCAGCTCACACAACCTGCCGACCACCCTATCAACATCTATCACCCCGAGGGTGAATATTTGAAGGGCTTAGTAGTCTATGTAGAGTAAGGCAAGCAAGGATTGAAGTGTAGTTACCAAATTTTGCGTATATTTGTCGCGCTATAAAACATTGTAATAATCTAAACTTTAACGATATGAAGAACACTTTTACTAAAATTCTATGCGTTGCCGTGGCTGCACTAAGCCTTACATCGGCAGCAGCACAGCAGGGCTACGAGAAGGACAACGAGATCTTCCGTCTTGGCGTTGAGTCACGCTTCGACTACATCCGTGAAGCTCTCGATGGCGATCAGATTTACAGTGCTTCGGGTTTCAAGGCTCGCTACTTCAACCTCCGTATGGATGGTCAGATTGCGCCAAAGTTCACCTACTCATGGCGTCAGCGTTTCAGCCGCCCAAATGAGGATGCATCGTTTGTAAACAGCACCGACTGGCTACACCTCACCTATCGCCCAGATGCGAATTGGGCAATATCTGCTGGTAAGCAGGTGGTTATGATTGGTGGCTGGGAGTATGACCGCGCCCCTATCGACATCTACTACTGCTCGGAGTATTGGAACAATGTAAACTGCTTTGCACTTGGTGCATCTGTTGCCTACACAACAGATAAGGGCAACGAGACCTTTACATTCCAGATTTGCCAGAGCCCATATGACAAGATGTCCAACAACTACAACGCTCTTGGCATTAAGAAGGGCGACCTCTACGCCTATAACCTCTACTACATGGGCTCACATGGTTGCTACACAGCACTTCACTCTGTGAACTTCTCGGCGTATGCTCCAGGTAAGTACACAGCCTATGTAGTTCTTGGTAACCAGTTTAAGTCGGGCAACGCTACCCTTCAGCTCGATATCATGAACCGCGGTATCACAGCAGGCGAGCTTCTATTCCAGAACTACTCTATCATGACCGAATTCTCATACCTCTTCGGTGAGCGCGTAAATGCCTTTGCTAAGGTTACCTACGACAAGGTGGGTGCTGATTATGCTACCGGCTTGTTTGTGTATCCTAACACAGACATTAAGCGTATCGGTGGTGGTATCGAGTTCTACCCTATGGGCCACCTCGGCAACCGCGATGTACGCCTCCACGCTGCCTATGTATATAATATAGGTAAGAATGGCAACCCTGATGGTACTGCCAAGGATAAGGGTTCATTCTTCACCTTTGGTCTAACATGGCGCATTGACGCTTTGCAGGGCCTTAAGGCTGCACTTAAGTAATCAAACTAAGTAAACTTATATAATCTGAACTATGGAGAACAAAGAGAAAGGCTTTAAGAAGTACCTCGGAGGTATCTTCTGCCTCGTTATCGTAGTAGGCATCTTTGGTGGTATCGGCTCAGTTATGGGTGTGCCAAACATGCTTAACACTATCATGAAGACAGCACACGACTTGCTGCTTAACACTGTATTCTACCTTATGGCTATCTGCGTTATCACAGGTGCGCTTGGTAGCATCTTCGTGGAGTTTGGCGTTGTAAACCTCTTGGAGCGTATCCTTCGCCCACTTATGAAGCCACTTTTCAACCTTCCAGGTGTGGCATCATTGGGTGCTGTGATGACATTCCTTTCGGACAACCCTGCTATTATCTCTCTTGCTAAGGATAAGCGCTTTAGCTCATACTTCAAGAAGTTCCAGTTTATCTCGCTCACCAACTTCGGTACAGCTTTCGGTATGGGCCTTCTTGTTATCGTGTTTATGATTTCACAGGGTTACTTCGTTGAGCCATTCATCGGTTTGCTCGGTGCATTCATCGGTTGTATCTGCTCTACACGCCTTATGCAGCGCTTCATCCTTAAGCAGTATCCAGAGTTTAAGGAGGAGTTCGCTGCCGTGCTTAGCGAGGAGGAGATGAAGGAGAAAGAGGAGGTTAAGGAGACATCTATGTTCACCCGTATCCTCAACTCATTGCTCGATGGTGGTAAGACAGGTGTAGATGTAGGTCTTTCGATCATCCCTGGTGTACTTATCATCTCAACACTTGTGATGATTCTCACATTCGGTGCTGGTGACAATGGTACTTATGATGGCGCAGCATACGAGGGTATCGAGTTCTTGCCACTACTCTTCGGTAAGATTAACTTCTTGTTCGAGTGGTTGTTTGGCTTCGAGCACCCAGCTCTTATGGCGTTCCCTATCACATCACTTGGTGCTGTAGGTGCGGCGTTGAGCCTTGTGCCTGAGTTCTCAGCTCAGGGCATTATCAACGGTAACGCTATCGCAGTATTCACCGCTATCGGTATGTGTTGGAGCGGTTACCTCAGCACACACACAGCTATGCTCGACGCTCTTGGCTACCGCAAGCTAACCTCTAAGGCTATCCTTGCACACACCATTGGTGGTCTTGTAGCTGCAATTGCTGCACACTGGCTATTCGTTCTCTACACCTTTGCATTCGGTACCCCTACAACATTCGAGGGTGGCGCAGACCGCTACACAACAGCTCCTGTGATTATCGAGTATGTAGGCGAGAATCAGGTTCGCGTAGGTGACCGCGTATTTACTGACGAGGCTGATGACACTCCAGAGGAGGAGGGTTCATTAGCACGCGTCATAGCTGGCGAGTTGCTCAAGAACCACGACTTGGTAGAGATCGTTGACGGCGAGAAGATTGACGCTGCATCACTAATCTCGGCAGAGAAGTTCTCAGCGGAGACACGCGAGAGCCTTATCTCAGAGGTTGAGGCAGGCTTCGAGATGTATCGCAACGATATAGCCTTGAAGATGTATAACCGTCCTCTCAATGAGCTTACTCCTGAGGAGGTTGCAGCATTGGATGAGGCTATTCCATTCCAGTTTGCTCAGTAATAGAGCCAAATACACAAAAAATATAGAGATGACTCAAAGGTCATCTCTATATTTTTTATCTACTTATCCTCCAATTATGGAATGTAAGGTATTACTCTGTTGGAATATCCTTATTCACATTCTTCGAACCTACAAGGGCATAGAAGAGCAAATATGCAAGACCTGCAACGATAACCCAGTAGCTTACCAAGTAGTTGTTTGTAAGGTCAACAACATAGTTCTGCAACAATGGCAAGATACCACCACCACAAACCAATGCCATAAAGATACCTGAAGCCTTCTCGGTGTACTTACCAAGACCCTCAACAGCGAGGTTGAAGATACCGCCCCACATAACCGATGTGCAGAGACCACACAACACCAACAACGCTGCATTCACAGGAACATTAGCTACGCCGAAACCCTCAGTGCCCTTGAATACAGGGAGGTTAACGCTATTTGCAGGGTCAAGGAACATAGCACCTAAAACAAGACCAAGACCCAATACTGATACAGCTGTAAGCATTGACTTTGCAGATACCTTAGCACCGAGTGCAGCACCTGTAAGACGGCCTACCAACATTAGCAACCAATATGTTGCAGCTACAGTAGCAGCTATACCCTCAGCGCCACTCTCAACGCTCAAGCCACCATTCTGCAACCACTTCTGGAGTACATTAGGAATACCTACCTCAACGCCTACATAGATGAAGATGGCCACGGCACCCAACACAAAGTGACGGAATGACATAGGACCAACCTTCGATGCCTCGCTCTTGGCAGCTACCTGTGGTGTGCTCTCAGGAATCTCTGTAAAGATAATAACCAAGAACGCCACAGCAAAGATAGCAAGGGCAATGAACATCAATGGGAATACCTGCTTAATCTCAGCATTCGCGATGCTTGGCACAAAGACACCTGTAAGGAAGATAACCGCTGTACCCATCAACGAGTTGAACGAGCCACCAACCTGAAGAAGCTGGTTACCACGGTTACCACCACCTGCGAGCTTGTTAAGCATAGGGTTAACAACAATGTTAAGCATACACATTGAGAAACCTGCTATGAAAGCACCAAGGAGGTAGATGCCAAATGCAAGGTCACCTGAAAGAAGACCTGCAATAGTCTGAACACCAACGCCTGTAAAACCTACAGCCACAGCTGCAAGGGCTGTGAACTTGTAACCACGCTTCTGTAGGAGGTTACCTGCAGGAATACCCATCACGGCGTAGGCGATAAAATTGGCAAATACACCAAGCGTACCCATCCAGTTAGCCACGCCAAACTGATTCTTAAGCACATCACCCATAGGCGATGCAAGGTTGGTAACGAATGAAATCATTCCAAATAGCAATATCATCACGATGATTGCCAAAAGATTACCTTTCTTCTGTTGTTTCATAATAATTTATAGTTTAGTATTTATGTTCTATGGTTATCTGTCACGCTCGGCAATAAATGTGCAGAGGCTCAACAATGAGGCGCGATATGGCGTGTCGGGGAACTTCGCAAGCAGGTGCATAGCACGCTGTATGTATGCCTGCATAGTTTCGGCAGCAAAATCCTTACCTCCGCGCTCCTCAACGATATTGTGTAGCTTATCAACAGCCTCCTCATCCTTATCACAACGCTTTAGCAGGGAGATAATCTCCTCACGAAGAGCATCATCACCACGCTCCATAACCTCGATAAGCGGAAGTGTTATCTTATGCTCGCGGAGATCGTTGTTTGATGGTTTACCCGTATTATTATCTCGCTTATAATCAAGAATATCGTCCTGTATCTGGAAGGCTATACCGATAGCCTCACCAAACTTACGCATACGGTCCACCTCCTCGCGATTAGCGCCCACAGACAAAGCACCAAGTGCGGCACTCACACCCAAGAGGCTTGCCGTCTTTTGGTAGATGATTGTAAAGTAATCATCGCGCTTGGTGTCGAAGTTCTTGGCGTGCTGGCTCTGAAGCACCTCACCCTCGCAGAGCGTTGCCATAGCAGTGCCGATATATGAGATAAGGTCGTACTGTGCCGATGACATACCTATGGCCATGGTGCGTGCAAGGATATAATCTCCAAGGATGATTGCCATATCGCTCTGCCACTTAGCATTCACCGAGGCACGACCACGACGCTCCTCGGCTGAGTCCAGCACATCATCGTGTATGAGCGATGCTGTGTGTATCATCTCCACGAGCATGGCGGCAAGATAGGTTCGCTTGGTGCAGTGACGCTCCTTGCCCTGCTCCTCTGTGGTTGGCTCCTTGGCTATATGCAGCATAGCAGATAGGAGGGTTAATATAGGTCTTACCCCCTTGCCTCGCGAGCTGAGAGCGTAGCTTAGCATCTCCTGCATGAGGTCACCCTCAGCAGAAAAGTTATCTGCGATAAATGCATCAAATGCATCAAGGTCGGCAAGTATAGGCTTTCGAATATCATCAATAGTTACCATATCTCTTTATCTCTCCTAACTTTTATATTATTCAAATTGAGCAAAGATACAAAAAAAAGTGAAAAGTGAAATGTGAAAAGTGAAAAGTATGGTGTCTGCGACGCTTTATTTATAAATCTTATGCGAAGCATACCATACTTTTCAGTTCTAAGTTTTCACTTTTCAGTTAAAAAGTCCAAGACTTTTTACTTGCTCCTAACCCACTGCCACAACTCTCTCCACGATGGGCGCTTGCCGTGCATAAAGATACCCACACGGAAGATCTTTGCTGCGAGCCATGTGGTGAGTAGGAAGGTGGCGTAAAGCAGTACAAGAGAGAGGATTATCTCCCATGTAGGGATACCGAAAGGTATGCGCGCCATCATCACTATAGGCGAGGTGAAAGGTATCATCGAGCTCCACACTGCAAGTGGCGAGTTAGGGTCGTTGAATACCGACATCATCACGATGATAGATATGATGATAGGCATCATAATAATAGAGTTGAACTGCTGACCATCCTGCACAGAATCTACTGCCGAGCCTGAAGCGGCATATAGTGAGGCATACAAAAGGAAGCCTCCGAGGATGAAGAGCAACATATATGTAAAAATCATAGCCAGATAGCCAGCATCGCCTATTGTTCCGAGTATCGCTGTGAGCATGGCATCGCCCGAAGTTGCTGCATCAGCAGGCATAATTGCAGGGAGCAGGAACTTAGAGGCCGATATTACAAGTATCGCCCAGATGGCTATCTGTGTCACCGCCACAGCAGCAATACCGAGTATCTTGCCCATCATAAGCTGGAATGGTGTAGCACTTGTAACCATAACATCTATAACGCGGCTCGCCTTCTCCTCAACAACCGAAGTAAGCACCATCTGACCATAGATGATAATAATCATATAGAGCAACATACCGAGGATAAGACCAAGGATGTAGTTCATGTCTGACGATGTAGATTCCATACTCTCCTCGGCGCCTGTACCATCATTTACAAAGGTACTTAGGCTGATACGCGTCTCTATAGATGCAAGTATCTTGTCGAGGTTTTCGATGTTGTACGAGAGGAGCTTCTCCTGCTCCACGATAGCCGATATCTGCCCTGAGATATTCTCCTCCAGCATCATCGACGATGAGCTGTTGGTGATAAGCTGGACCGAGTCGCGAGCATCCACCACGCTACCTATATACAGCACACCGAAGGCATCACTCTCAGCACCATACTGTGCGCACGCCTCGCTCTTTGTAAGCTCCGAGACATCCACAAACTCAACCTCGGGTGATGAGTAGAGCTTGTCGGCAACCAACCCCGAACGGTCAACAACCATAACCCTCTTCTGCTCACTCTTGCCACCATAGAGCATCATAAGCGTTGGGGCTGCCATAATGGCTATCATGATAAGAGGCATGAGGAGTGTAACAATGATAAAAGACTTGTTGCGCACGCGCTCGAAGTACTCTCTACCTACTATAAGTAATAACTTTTTCATAACTCAACTCGTTTATAATGTACCATTTACGGCACGAATAAATATATCGTTCATCGAAGGCATAACCTCGCGTAGGGAGCGTAGTCCACAACTCTCGTTAAGTGCCGCGATTGTAGGCTTGAGGTCTTCATCCCGAGGGATGTATATCTTTGTCTCGCGATAGCCACCCACAACACCATGGCTCTCGCCTATTGTCATGGCTCTGCCGCCGAGAGCGTTGCTCAACACCTCGTCTGTAGCACGGTGTAGAACCTCGAAGTTGTTACCTCCCGCCGAGCGGCGTATCTCTGCTACAGAACCCGAGAGGATGTTGCGCGACTTGTTGATAAGGGTGATATGGTCGCATACCTCTTCGACAGATGCCATGTTGTGCGTAGAGAATATCACCGTAGCCCCGCGCTCTCTTAGACCCAAAATCTCCTCCTTGAGCAGATTGGCATTTATAGGGTCGAAGCCCGAAAATGGCTCGTCAAAAATTAGAAGCTTAGGCTCATGCACTACCGTAGATATGAATTGTACCTTCTGTGCCATACCCTTCGAGAGGTCTTCGACCTTTTTATCCCACCAGTTAGCGATGTTAAGACGCTCGAACCATGAGCGCAGTCTGCGCTCTGCCTCGCGCCTATCAAGACCTCTAAGACGAGCAAAGAAGAGAGCCTGCTCACCCACACGCATCTTCTTATAAAGACCGCGCTCCTCAGGCATATATCCTATATGAAAGACATCATCCGCAGTGAGTGGCTTACCGTCAAGTAGCACACGACCCGAATCTGCCATGGTGATGCGGGTGATAACGCGTATAAGGGTTGTCTTACCCGCGCCGTTAGGGCCAAGCAGACCATATACCGAGCCACGCTCAACCTCCAAAGATACATCATCCAAGGCCTTATGCCCTGTATAGCTCTTGGTAACATTTTCGATTTTAAGAATAGTATCCATAATCAAAACATTATTTATACTTTAAAATTTTAAGGTCTGAGAGACCAAAGAGATATCCGAAGCGAGATCTGCTATCAGCGAGTCTGTTGTTGTGCTGTCAGCGAGTTTCCTCTCATCTCCACTGCCTCTTTCGTCCTCAAAGATACAAATTATTTGGCGATTTGGTGTAAATTTAGACACATATATTCATATAATAGCCAAATAATTTGGCATCAGGATATATGCAAACATCACCTCTGTACACATTACAACCATTTAGCTAACCACCTCTCCCATTCATAGCATCGAATATTAAGTTAAACAAATAATCAAACCGCAGATGACAACCGTTCAACTTAAAAAAGATAAGCGTGGGTGCGCCTACTCTCAGAAGGGACGACCAAGTACCCGTACATACATAGACACAACCCACGCCATATAGGGGCGTGAGCATTTAGCGTGCCTATTGCTGTATGTGTAAATTTTGGTCGTTTTACTGAGTAAGCAATAGCCTAAATGCCATCAAACAAAACTGCGTATTCCGCAATCCACTACAAAGGTAACAAAAAGTTTGGATATTAGAAATATTTTTAATCCGTAAGGTGCTTTTGTTGGGTTAATCGATAGTGAATGGTGCAATTTTTCTTGTGTAGTAGTTGTGTTTTACAAATTTTGTATTATCTTTGCACCCACAAAATGCGTAAAGCATTGGACCCATAGCTCAGTTGGTTAGAGCAGCGGACTCATAATCCGAAGGTCGTGGGATCATGCCCCTCTGGGTCCACAAGCCTCTCAGGTTCCTCCTGAGGGGCTTTTTGTTTAATTAGTAATTAGCGGTGAGTAATAGTTAAAAAGCTCTGCTTTTTTAGAAAGAGAGACAAAAGAGGCGGGAAGGACGAGAGTGAAGTTGGGTATCGGAAGGTCTTACTACTATCTGTTTTGTTTTCTTCTATTTCTAATCTTATTTAATACTCTGAAATTCTTTCTCCTTAAGTCACATTCACTGCGAGCCATAAAAATATATCGCCTCTAAAGTGTGGTAAAGTCGTTTCTTTTCGCTATCTTTGGGGAAAATTTTGTTGATATGGCTAAGTTTGTTGTTGAGGGTGGTCACCGTCTTAAGGGCGAGATAGTGCCACAAGGTGCTAAGAATGAAGCGCTTCAGATAATATGTGCCACACTTCTTACCAAGGAGCGCGTGGTATTACATAATGTTCCTATCATTGCCGATGTGATGCAGCTCTTGGAGCTTTTGGGTAAGATGGGTGTTAAGGTTGAGCGTTTGTCGGATGATAGCTTTGCTATCCAGGCCGAGGAGATAGACCTTGACTACCTCCGCACGGCAGACTACCACAAGCGTTGTCGCAGGTTGCGTGGCTCGGTGATGATGATAGGTCCACTTCTTGCGCGCTATGGTGTTGGTTTCATGCCTAAACCTGGTGGTGATAAGATTGGTCGCCGCCGTCTTGATACCCACTTCCTCGGATTCCAGAAGCTCGGTGCAAACTTCAACTTCGATGTTAGCGACGAGTTCTACACTGTTGAGGCTAAGCGTCTTAAGGGCACATATATGCTTCTTGATGAGGCTTCGGTGACAGGTACTGCAAATATTGTCATGGCGGCAGTTCTGGCTGAGGGTCGCACAACTATATATAATGCTGCATGCGAGCCATATCTCCAGCAGCTCTGCAAGATGCTTAACCGCATGGGTGCAAAGATCTCAGGTATTGCATCCAACCTCCTTACCATCGATGGCGTGGAGTCGTTGGGTGGCACGGAGCATACAATGCTACCTGATATGATTGAGGTTGGTAGCTTTATCGGTATGGCAGCAATGACACGCTCGGAGCTAACAATCAAGAATGTGTCGTACGAGAACCTTGGTATCATACCTCAGCAGTTTGCCCGCATGGGTATCCGCTTTGAGCAGCGTGGCGATGATATTTATATCCCTACACAGGAGAACTACGCTATTGAGAGCTTCATCGATGGCTCTATTATGACCATCGCCGATGCTCCATGGCCAGGTCTTACTCCCGACCTTCTCTCTATCTTCCTCGTTGTAGCAACGCAGGCCAAGGGCTCGGTGCTTATCCACCAGAAGATGTTTGAGAGTCGTCTGTTCTTCGTGGATAAGCTCATAGATATGGGCGCACAGATCATCCTCTGCGACCCACATCGTGCTACGGTCATAGGTCACAACCATGAGCACGCGTTGCGTGCCGCAAATATGACATCACCAGATATCCGCGCAGGTGTGGCACTGCTTATCGCGGCGATGAGTGCCGAGGGTACAAGTACCATTCAGAATATCGAGCAGATAGACCGTGGCTATCGTGATATTGACAAGCGCCTTAATGCTCTCGGAGCAAAGATTATTCGTTTGGAAGAGTAGTTGACAATTAGTAGTATAGTGGTGGTGAGCGGTTGACAATACAGAAGTACATCGCCATTGATTAAAGGTATAACATAACCGTAGAGTAAAAATGCAATGGTGAGCGGTAGGCAATAAAGAAGTACATCGCCATTGATTAAAGGTATAACATAACCGCATACGAAAAAGCGATGTTAAGCGGTTGACAATGCAGAAGTACATCGCCATTGATTAAAGATATAACATAACCGTAGAGTAAAGATGTTTTTGGAGAATAATAAGCATAAGGGGTGGATTGAGGTGATTTGTGGCTCGATGTTTTCGGGCAAGACTGAGGAGTTGATCCGCCGTATGAAGCGAGCAAAGTTCGCAAATCTTAAGGTTGAGATTTTTAAGCCATCTATTGATGTGCGTTACTCCGAGGAGGAGGTGGTGTCGCACGACTCGAATGCCATCCTCTCTACACCTGTGGAGTCGGCACAGAATATCTTGCTTATGGCCTCGGATGTAGATGTTGTGGGTATTGACGAGGCGCAGTTCTTCGACGAGGGTATTGTCGATGTATGCCGTCAGTTGGCAAATAGCGGCATCCGTGTTATCGTTGCAGGCTTGGATATGGACTATATGGGCGTACCTTTTGGTCCTATGCCAGCACTTATGGCTACGGCAGAGTATGTGACTAAGGTACACGCTATATGTGTGCGTTGTGGCGACCTTGCTCACCACTCACACCGCCTCACCGCAGACGATAAGCAGGTGCTGTTGGGTGCGCAGGATACCTATCAGCCTATCTGTCGCCACTGTTTCAACGAACTTAAAAATGGTAAGTAATATATGCAGAAAGCTGTAGATAAGTGTATTGAGATTCTCCGTGCTGGAGGTCTTATACTCTACCCAACGGATACGGTGTGGGGTATTGGTTGTGATGCTACAAATGAGGAGGCTGTGGCAAAGGTTTATGCCTTGAAGCGTAGCGAGGATAAGCATTCTATGTTGTGCCTTATGCGCGATGCTGATATGATTGTCCGCTATGTTAATAAGGCACCAGGCATCGCCTTTGAGGTTATGGAGCTCTCGGATAAGCCCCTTACGGCAATACTCCCAGGAGCTGTGGGTGTAGCACCAAGCCTTATCCCTGAGACTGAGACTTTGGGTGTGCGCATTCCTCAGCATGAGTTCTGCCAGGCGCTGTTGCGTAAGTTCGGCAAGCCTATAGTCTCTACCTCGGCAAATATCTCTGGAGAGCCTGCAGCAAAGCGTCTTAAGGAGGTTGCGCAGGAGATTATCGATGGTGTAGATTATGTTGTAAATCCTCGTTTCGAGGGCAAGCCTACACTCAAGCCAAGCTCTATTATTGCGTTTGGCGAGGGCTCGGAAATTGAGATTATACGCCAGTAAAGAGATTGAGTTATGGCAAAGCAACTTATAACAGCTGTGCAGAAGCGATTCTCGGATGTGGACTCCTTCATGCATGTGAACAATATCTGGCAGCAGAGCTACTTCGATATGGGTAAGACCGACTTCTACACTAAGGTCTTGGGTATCACGGGAGTATTCGATAAGCTGCGCATCATCACCGCCTCTACACATACGGACTACTATGGTCAGGTACACCTCACGGATGATATTGTTGTGGTTACGGATGTATCGCGCTTGGGTAATAAGTCGATGACGCTCCACCAGCGCATCATGTTGGGCGATAAGTGCCTTACGGAGAGTAGCTCCGTTATGGTAGCCTTCGACTTCGAGACCCAGCAGAGTGTGCCTATGCCTGAGGAGTGGCGCACGCGGTTGGAGGAGTATCTTGTCCGCTCGGAGAGAGAATAACACCATTCGTATATGAAATAAGCACCATCGGGATAAATTGCCCGATGGTGTTTCTGTTTATGGTGAATTTTGTGTAACTTTGTCGCGTCTATGTATTTATACATAGCTAGAAATTGTCAACATTAACTTTTAGATAGACACACTATGAAAACACTTCGTTATTTGATGATGGCTTTGTTAGCTGTCGTAATGATCGGCTGCGGAGAAGAGGATCCAGGTTTAGTACTTCCTCCTAACCATAGGCCTGCTCCAACACCTCCTGCAGGTTCTACAGAGCTACCTTTTATCTCTACGAACCCAGACTTTGTTACTGAGGCTATGACCGAGGATATCACCATTATTCTCAACACTGTAGGAACAGCTGCCGAGGATTTTAGTGGTGATTTGTATGCTCATACAGGTGTACTTACAACCGAGAGTGCCAATACAGGCGATTGGAAGCATGTATTGTCAGAGTGGGGAGATAACATTCCTGAGTGTAAGCTCAAACAGGTAGATGATAATGAGTGGCACTATGTTATCAAGGGGGGTATTCACGCATGGTATGGTGTATCAGATACCGAGACTGTAACACACCTTGCCTTCGTGTTCCGCTCTGCAGATAACAAGATTGAGGTTAAGGATAATGGTGCTGACATCTTCATTGAGCTTGCAGTAGAGGGTATGTCTGTTAAGTTCCTCACTCCTAAGCATGGTGAGATTTACCAGGTGGGCGACCAGATCAATGTTCAGGTTAAGCAACAAGCTGCAACCAAGGTTAAGCTCTATAAAAACGATACTATTGTTGCCGAGACAGGTAGTGATACTATTACATATACCTACACAACTACAGCTGCCGAGGATATTGTCTTTAAAGCAGTTGCTACAGATGGCAAGGAGACTATTGAGGAGAGCCTCACAGTGGCTGTTCTTGGTGAGACTGAGACTGCTGCACGCCCTGCTGGCTTGAAGAATGGTGTTAATGTAGATGGTAACGAGGCTACATTTGTGTTATTCGCACCTAATAAGAAGTCTGTTGTCTTGCTTGGTGATTTCAACGAGTATGCACCATCTAACGAGTATATGATGAAGAAGGATGGTGACTACTTCTGGATCACTGTTGCAGATCTCGAGGAGGGCGTTGAGTATGGTTATCAGTACCTTGTTGATGGCACAATCAAGATTGGTGATCCTTACTCAACCAAGATTCTCGATCCATGGAACGACAAATGGATTGATGCCTCAGTATATCCTAACTTGAAGCCTTATCCAGCACAGTACACATCTGATATTGTATCGGTATTTGAGCTTAATCCAGTGGAGTATCAATGGCAGGTTACCAATTTTGAGCGTCCTAAGGAGAACTCATTGGCAATCTATGAGTTGCTTGTTCGCGACTTTAGCGAGGCTGGTTCTATCGATGCTGTAACCGCTAAGCTGGACTACTTTGAGACTTTGGGTATCAACGCTATTGAGCTTATGCCTATTCAGGAGTTCGATGGTAACGACTCATGGGGATATAACCCATGCTTCTACTTCGCTGCGGATAAGGCTTATGGTACTGACGAAGCATATAAGCGCTTTATTGACGAGTGCCACAAGCGTGATATTGCCGTTATCGTAGATGTGGTATTCAACCACGCAACAGGTCAGTTCCCATACGCAAAGATGTGGTGGAATAGCGCAGCTAACAAGACTGCAACAGACAACCCATTCTTCAATGTTGACGCACCTCATAACTGGAGCGTGTTCCATGACTTCAAGCACACCTACATAGAGACTGTTAACTACTTCGATGAAGTATTGAAGTATTGGTTGGAGGAGTACAATGTTGATGGTTTCCGTTTTGACCTTACTAAGGGTTTTGTGCAGAACCCAAGCAACTACGATGCTGGTGGTTACTCTGCCGAGCGTATCGGCATCTTGAAGCACTATGCAAACACAATCCGTGCCGTTGAGCAGGATGCTTACATTATTTTTGAGCACTTCTGCGACCAGTCTGAGGAGACAGAGCTCTACAACTCTGTTGGTGGTCTCTGCTGGAATAACAACCAGCGCAACGGCTATATTGAGTCTGTAAAGGGCTTGTATAGCAGTAATGGTGCTGGTGATTACTGGGGTGTTATGGGTGACTTGCAGAATAACAACTGGCAGAGCGATATAACTCTCAATTTAGTAAGTGGCACTATGTATGTTGCTCAGGATGTTATCTTCGCTAATGCAAATAATGAGGGTTGCTCATTCAAGGTTCGTAGAAATCAAGATTGGAGCGATTCTTATGGTGGTGATGGTAAGACAAAGCATAGCATCGGTTCAGGTATTAAGCTCAACGCTGTAAGTACAAACGCTATTGTTGATGCTCAGGTAGGCGTTAAGTATGACATATACTTCGATTCGAAATCTATGACTGCTTATGTTATGCCTGATGGTGAGACCCCAGCAGCACTCACCTCAATGCAGCGCACGATGTCCACACGCGCCGGTAACACGGACTTCTCGGATTTCAAGCGTGGTCGCGTGAATAATATTGAGACTCACGATGAGGAGCGTATCGCCTATGTGGCTATTACCAATGGTCAGCCATGGGTTAAGAACAATTGGTCAATCATCTCTAAGCATCTTCAGGCTGTATATGCTTTCCACTTCCTCACTCCATACCCTAAGATGATGTGGCAGTTCGGTGAGCTTGGCTACGATGTATCTATCGAGGAGAATGGCCGTACAGGCAAGAAGCCTGTGCGTTGGGAGTACTACAATGACGCTGACCGCAAGGCTCTCTACGATGCACTCTCTAAGATTATCTCATGGCGTACAGCAAATGAGGAGTACTATGGTCAGGATAACCTTGCCGTTCACACTTGGTCTGTTGGTAACACACAGATGAGTGGCAAGACTCTGGTTATGGACAAGGTTATTGTTGTAGCAAACTTCTCTAATGCTGAGGCTACTACAAATGTCTCTGTACCTTCGGCTGGTACTTGGACTAACCTCCTCACTGGCGAGTCTGTCGAGGTGGGTAGCTCATACTCTGTAACACTTGCAGGTAGCGACTATATTGTTCTTGTAAGAGAGTAATACAAAAGTAGGGGCTGACTAAAAAGTAACTTAGCCAGCCCCCATAAGAGAGTGAATAAAAAGATGTAGTTTTAGGCTTGCGAAGCCCGAAAAAGCGGAGTTTACTTTGCGTAAATGAGCATTTTGAGGGCAAGCGTAACGACAAAATACACTTTTTATTCACTCTCTTGTATAGGCGACTGAGAGCAACCTTTCAGTCGCCTATATTGTCCTAATAGGTGAATACGCTAAAAGCTACGCTTAATCTTTATCCTATTCAAGCGAAACAAAAGCCAGCTATTCATTGGTAATATGTTATATATTTTGTATCTTTGCACGCTATTTCACAATATATTGTGAATATAGTCGTTGTTAGGTTAGCAAAAACAAAATAAACAAATAAAATCTACATGAAAAAGTATCTTTGTCTAATCTGTATGGGTTTGATGTCTTTTGGTATTGCATCAGCACAGCAGACGGGTGAGGTGTTGACCCTCTCTATTAACGAGGCTATTGAGCTCGCCCTAAGCGACAACCCTACAGTCAAGGTTGCCAACCTTGAGATTGAGCGCTACGACTATGTTCGTAAGCAGACCATATCATCGCTCTACCCTTCGGTGGATGTATCGGGACAATACTCTTTGGCTATACGCCGCCAGGAGATGGCTCAGGGCTTTTCGTTCGGTGGTAAGAACACCTTTAATGTGGGAGGTAGTGTCGCGCTGCCACTCTTCGTGCCAGCCATCTACGAGCAGCTTAAGATGACCCGCACACAGATGGAGAGCGCAGTGGAGAGCGCACGCGCCACACGCATCGACATGGTGGCATCGGTACGCTCGGCATACTACAATGTATTGCTTGCCGAGCAGTCACTCTCGGTACTTAAGGAGGCTATCGCCACCACCGAGAAGGTTGTAGCCAACACCAAAAGCCTCTATGAGAATGGTCTTGCATCAGAGTACGACTACCTAACTGCTGAGGTGCAGCTCTCAAACCTTAAGCCACAGGTTCTTCAGACAGAGAACGCCATAGGTCTCACAAAGTTACAGTTGAAGATGTACCTCTCTATTCCTGAGGGTGTAGATATTGCCGTTGTGGGCACTCTCGATGACTTCCGCGACCAGGTGCTTCTCAACGAGGACTACTCATACGATATTGAGGACAACACCACAGTACGCAGTCTCGATATTCAGGCAAAGATGCTCAAGCATCAGGAGCGTCTTATCCAGAGCTCTCGCATGCCATCTATAGCAGCCTTTGGTCAGATATCCTACATAGGTCAGGAGCGCGTTGACCTCAGCGGTCTTATGGGTGGCGGTATGCCACGCGCTACAGCCGGCGAGCAGTCTAAGTTCTGGTGGCAGGCCCCAATCTCTGTAGGTGCGCAGATATCTATTCCAATCTTTGCGGGTTTCAAAAAGACAAATCAGCTCCGCGAGGTACGCAACCAGATGTCCCAGCTCAACATACAGCGTGAGTATGCCGAGCAGGGCATCCGCCTACAGATTGAGCAGGCGATCAACACCCTACTCACCGCACGCGAGACGATGCTCTCGAACGAGCTTACCGTACAGCAGGCAGAGAAGGCATACAACATCTCGCTCACACGCTACAATGCTGGTGCAGGTACTATCCTTGAGCTTAACTCATCGCAGCTAAGCCTCACACAGGCACAACTAAGCTACTCACAGTCTATCTACGACTACCTCTCGGCATACGCATCATACGAGAAGGCCTTGGGTAAGGAGTACAGCGTAGAGGAGTAACACAGAACATTGGATAATAATAAAAACAGAGTATAATATGAGAAAAAGTTTAATGCTTATCGCTTTGGCTGCAACATTGGTAGGTTGCGGCTCTAATGCAACCAAGAGCGCAGGTGTTGCTCCTGCAGCGGAGGAGGCTGTGACCATTAAGGTCTGCACAGCTCAGAATATGGGTATGGCTATCGAGGAGACCTACACATCTGAGATTTTGCCATACAAGCAGAATGATATCACCCCAGCAGCTCAAGGTCTGCATATCGAGAAGATTTTGGTTGATGTAGGCGACAAGGTAAAGGAGGGTCAGGTTATCGTTACCCTGAACCGCACCAACCTTAAGCAGTTGGAGATTAACCTCGCTACAATCGAGGATAGCTACAACCGTATGAAGCCTGTACACGCCTCTGGTGGTATCTCTGACCAGCAGATGTTGGAGTTGGAGAACTCGCTCAACCTACAGCGCGAGGTTGTGGACAACATGCGCCGCAACTCTGAGATTAAGTCACCTATTTCGGGTGTTATCACAGCGCGTAACTTCGAGGATGGCGACCTATTTGCTTCAATGCCTATCCTCCACATCATGCAGATTAACAAGCTCAAGGTTAAGGCTAACATCTCGGAGCAGTACTACCCAAATGTTAAGGTCGGCGACAAGGTGAGCATCTCGGTAGATATCTTCCCTAACGAGGTATTCGAGGGTAAGGTATCACGCATCAACCCAGCGTTGGATGCTGCAACACGCACCTTTGGCGTTGAGATCACCATCCCTAACTCTAACGAGCGTCTTCGTCCAGGTATGTTTGCCCGCGCAACATTCCACATGGGAGATGTTGAGGGTGTGATGGTTGACGATGTTGCTGTACAGAAGCAGGCAGGCTCATCAGAGCGTTTTGTTTATGTTGTCAAGGATGGCGCTGTTGAGAAGCGTTTCGTGCGTGACGGTCGCCGTGTAGGCTCTAAGGTGAGCATCATCGAGGGTCTTCAGGCAGGTGAGGTTGTTGCCACAACATCCTTCGTACGCCTTGAGGATGGCAAGAGCGTAAACATTCTAAACGAGTAGTTTAACCCCAAAGTAAGTTAACTATGAAGATTTACGAAACAGCGGTACGAAAACCTATTTCTACTGCGCTGATATTTATAGCAGTCATTGTCTTTGGCTTGTTCTCTGTGGGCAAGCTCGGCATTGACCAGTACCCAGAGGTTGAGGTACCTTATATCTCTGTTATCACCATGTATCCTGGTGGTAATGCCGAGGATATCGAGACCAATATCACCCGAGTTATGGAGGATCAGCTCAACTC
>JAZRRF010000054.1:0-23809 GCA_045650465.1 Alistipes sp. | reverse complement strand
AGCACAACCTAATTTCTTGTCAGAAGAGGGAATAATAATTAGTAATTAGTAGAGAGTAATTAGTAATAGTTGTCGGTTGTTACAAGCGAAATTAACAAAACTTTCAGGGCTGCACGACCAAATTTCTTGTCAGAAGGGGTTAGATTTGGCTCTGACACGAAAAATGGCGGATGGGACATACTAAGCGTATTTCCCATTCGCCATTTTGACTGAAGAGTCGAAGATGACCCCTTATCACAAGAAATTACTTAACCTCCTCAAACTCAACATCCTCAGGCTGCGCCTGCTGCTGCTCAGCACCTGGGTTAGCACCCTGTGCGCCCTGAGCCTGCTGTGCCTGCTGCTGCGCGTAGATATCCTGTGAGGCTGCCTGCCATGCTGCGTTAAGCGCCTCGATAGCGGTATCAATAGCTGCGATATCCTTAGCAGCGTGCGCCTCCTTAAGCTTAGCAAGTGCGCCCTCGATAGCCGACTTCTTATCTGCTGGAAGCTTGTCGCCATACTCCTTCAAATTCTTCTCCGAAGCGAAGATATTTGAGTCTGCCATATTGATCTTCTCGATACGCTCCTTATCTGCCTTATCCTTAGCCTCGTTAGCCTTAGCCTCATCGCGCATGCGCTGAATCTCAGCATCTGTAAGACCGCTTGAAGCCTCGATACGAATCTTCTGCTCCTTGCCTGTACCAAGGTCCTTAGCCGATACATTAAGGATACCGTTAGCATCGATATCGAAGGTTACCTCAATCTGTGGTACACCGCGTGGCGCTGCTGGGATACCATCGAGGTTGAACTGACCAATAGACTTATTATCAGCAGCCATAGCACGCTCACCCTGGCATACATTGATAGTCACAGATGGCTGATTATCAGCAGCTGTAGAGAATACCTGTGTCTTGCGAGTAGGGATGGTTGTATTTGCCTCGATAAGGCGTGTCATAACACCACCCAAAGTCTCGATACCGAGTGAAAGTGGAGTTACATCCAACAAAAGCACATCCTTAACCTCACCTGTGAGAACACCACCCTGGATAGCAGCACCTACAGCTACAACCTCATCAGGATTTACTGAACGGTTAGGGGTCTTGCCGAAGAACTCCTCAACAACACGCTGGATAGCTGGAATACGAGTTGAACCACCAACAAGAATAACCTCGTCAATCTGGCTCGCCTGCAAGCCTGCATCACGCAAAGCAATGCGGCATGGCTCGATAGTCTTCTGAACAAGGTGGTCGCAAAGCTGCTCGAACTTAGCGCGTGTAAGGGTCATCACAAGGTGCTGTGGGATACCGTTTACAGGCATAATATATGGGAGGTTGATATCTGTTGACATAGCTGATGAAAGCTCAATCTTTGCCTTCTCAGCAGCCTCCTTCAAGCGCTGCAATGCCATTGGGTCCTGGCGAAGGTCGATACCATGCTCAGCCTTAAATGCCTCAGCCATATAGTCAATCAAAACATGGTCGAAATCATCACCACCAAGGTGTGTATCACCATTTGTTGACTTAACCTCGAATACGCCGTCACCCAACTCAAGAATAGAGATATCGAAAGTACCACCACCAAGGTCATAAACGGCAATCTTCATATCATCCTGCTTCTTATCAAGACCGTATGCCAAAGCTGCAGCGGTAGGCTCATTGATAATACGGCGTACCTTCAAACCTGCAATCTCACCAGCCTCCTTAGTTGCCTGACGCTGTGAGTCAGAGAAGTATGCTGGAACGGTGATAACTGCCTCGGTAACCTCCTGACCAAGGTAATCCTCAGCAGTCTTCTTCATCTTCTGAAGAATGATAGCCGAGATCTCCTGTGGAGTGTACTGACGACCGTCGATGTCAACGCGTGGAGTGTTGTTGTCACCCTTAACGATTGAGTATGGAGCGCGCTTAATATCCTCAGCTACAGCATCATAGCGCTCACCCATGAAACGCTTAATAGAGAACACTGTACGCTTAGGGTTGGTGATAGCCTGACGCTTTGCAGGATCGCCCACCTTGCGCTCGCCATCATTAGTAAATGCTACTACAGATGGAGTTGTGCGGTGACCCTCAGCGTTAGGAATAACTACAGGCTCATTACCCTCCATTACAGCCACACACGAGTTGGTTGTACCCAAATCAATACCAATAATCTTGCTCATAATCCAATTAGTTTTTATTTTGTTAATAATTCACTTCTGTTTCGTTGGCGTCATCATCGCGACGCTACGACTATCCCCCAAACAAAGGTAGTGCCAAACAAAAAAATGCGCCAAAAGTGACGCACTTATTCAAATTATTGTGACAAAACTGCCATAATAGACACAATACAACTGACATTTTGTCAGTAAAACGACAATAAAAGTGAAAGGTGAAAACTGAAAAGTATGGTGCGCTTCGCGCGAGTTTAACATGCGTCGCAGACACCACACTTTTCACCTTTCACTTTTCAGTTTTCAGTTTTCAGTTTGTTTAGTATTCTCTTGCTCCAAAAATCGCTGTGCCAACACGCACCATTGTAGAACCATACTCCAAGGCCAATGGATAGTCATCCGACATACCTATAGACAAGGTATCAAAGGCATCGCCAAAGTGGGGTTTTAGCTCATGAAATATAGTCTGTATAGTCTGAAAATCGCGACACACAACTGCCTCATTATCAGTGTTTGTAGCTATGGTCATAACACCTCGAACACGCACATGCGACATGCTCTGCAAAGCCCCCAAAGCAAGGTAGTCATAAAGCTCACCCTTAGCCCATCCCGACTTGGTCTCCTCCTCTGCCACATGCACCTCCAAAAGTATATCAATCGTACGGTCAAGCTTAGCTGCCTGCTTCTCAATCTCCTCGATAAGGCGTGCCGAGTCCACCGAGGCAATTAACGACACAAAGGGGGCTATCATCTTAACCTTATTAGTCTGCAAATGACCAATCATCACCCACTCTATATCCTTTGGCAACACTTCATACTTCGCCGCCATCTCCTGTGGTCGGCTCTCACCGAAGAGTCGCTGACCCGCATCGTAGGCCTCTTGCAGACGCTCCGCAGGGTGAAACTTAGATACCGCAACAAGCCTCACACCCTCTGGTAGTGTAGCCAAAACCCTATTTAGTCGCTCCTTAATATTCATATTCTTTAGCGTTTTAGTGCTACAAAATTACATATTATTAGAAAAGATTGCAACTATTTCAAAATAAATTCTTACCTTTGGGAGATTTTGTAAATTATATATATGTGTAAAATAAACTAAAAAACCTAAATTATGAACAGACTATTCAAAGCTGTTGCCCTTGTGGGCGCATTCTTTGCGGGTATCGCTACGGCAGATGCTTGTACAAATTTTATCATTACACGCGGCGCGTCAACAGACGGTTCTAACATGGTGACTTATGCTGCCGACTCTCATGGTCTCTATGGCTCGTTGTATCAGTACATTCCTGGCCGCTATACCGAGTTTATGGATGTAACAGAGTGGGACACAGGACGCTACATAGGTAAGATTAAGCAGGCTAAGACCACCTACCGCACACTTGGTAACTCTAACGAGCACTCACTCTTTATCACCGAGACAACATTTGGTGGTCGTCACGAGTTGGAGGATCCTAACGGCGGCATCGACTACGGCTCACTTATCTATATCACCTTGCAGCGCGCTAAGACTGCACGCGAGGCTATCGACATCATTGTGGACCTTGCAAACACCTACGGCTACTGCTCTTCAGGTGAGTCATTCTCACTTATCGACCAGCAGGAGGCTTGGATTATGGAGCTTATCGGTAAGGGTCCAGAGGATAAGGGTATCGTATGGGTAGCACGCCGTATTCCTGATGGTTATGTATCGGCACACGCTAACCAGGCTCGTATCACTACATTCCCATGGAACGACCCTGAGAACTGTATCTACGCTCCAGATGTAGCAGATGTAGCTCGTAAGTTCGGTTGGTTCGAGGGTGCTAATGAGGATTTCAGCTTTGCTGATGCTTATGCTCCACTCGATTTCGGTGCTATGCGTGGTTGCGAGGCTCGCGTTTGGGCATTCTTCCGCACTGTAGCTGACGATATGGATCAGTATGAGGATTATGCTATGGGTCACAACCCTAACAACCGTATGCCATTGTGGGTTATGCCACGCGAGAAGGTATCTCCAAAGCTGCTTATGGATTGTATGCGTGACCACTACGAGGGTACAAAGATGGATATGACTACAGATATTGGTGCTGGTGGCGAGGAGTGCCCATACCGCTGGCGTCCTATGTACTTCGAGGTTGACGGCGTAGAGTACTGCAACGAGCGTGCTACAGCTACTCAGCAGACAGGCTTCTGGCTTATGGGTCAGGCGCGCCCTGAGAAGGTAGGTATCCTTTGGTTCGGTACTGACGATGCTGCAACATCTCCACTAACTCCTATCTATGTTAACTCATTGGAGGTTCCTACATGTCTTAAGGAAGGTAACGGCTCAATGCTTGAGTACTCTGACACAGCAATGTTCTGGGTAACAAACCGCGTAGCTCAGTTTGCATACCTTCGTTACAACATCATAGGTAAGCATGTACGCGCCGTTGTTGACAAGTGGGAGAACACTGCTATTGAGGAGGTTGCAAAGTATGATACACTCATTGCAAATGTATCTAACGACAAGAAGCTTCGCACACTTACTACAGAGTTCTCTGTAAACACTGCACAGAGCTTGTTCGAGAGCTGGGTTGAGCTTGACAAGTACCTCATGGTTAAGTATATCGACGGCAATGTTAAGGGTGAGGATCAGAACGGCTTCATCGACAACGGCAATGGTAAGGATATCCCAGGTAAGATTGAGCAGCCAGGCTATACTGAGCGTTGGAAGCGCGCAGTAGCAGAGGATAAGGGCGAGATTTTGAAGGTTGTAAAGTAAATCATCACACTATGGACAATAGATATGACATTATTGTTATTGGCTCAGGACCAGGCGGTTATGTAGCCGCTATCCGCGCCGCACAACTTGGCAAGCGTGTAGCTATCGTCGAGAAGGCAGATGCTGGCGGTGTATGCCTAAACTGGGGCTGCATCCCAACTAAGGCACTTGTGCGTTCAGCACAGGTATATGCCGACTGCAAAGCAGCAGCTACATACGGCGTGAGCATCGAGGGAGAGGTTAAGCCAGATTGGGCAAAGATGGTGGAGCGCGAGCGCACCGTTGCTACAACAATGAACAAGGGTGTTCAGTTCCTGCTAAAGAAGAACAACATTGATGTTATTGAAGGCTTCGGTCGTCTTAAGGCTCAGGATATTGTTGAGGTTAACGGCACAGAGTATGAAACTGATTTTGTAATACTCGCAACAGGTGCGCGCCCACGCGTTATGCCTTTCATGCCTGTCGATGGTAAGCATATCATCTCGTCAAAGGAGGCTCTTGTTTTGCCAGAACTACCTGAGTCTATGGTTGTTGTAGGTTCTGGAGCTATCGGCTCAGAGTTTGCATATATCTACGCCACTTTAGGTGTTAAGGTCACCATTATTGAGTATATGCCACAGATTATGCCTTTGGAGGATGAGGATACCGCTAAGGCTATGGAGCGCGCCTTCCGCAAGCTCCGCGCTACAGTAATGACCTCAACAACCGTAAAGCAGGTCACAGTACGCGAGGATGGTAAGTGTATCATCGACATCGAGGGTAAGAAGGGTGCTCAGACTCTTGAGGCAGACATTGTTCTCTCGGCTGTAGGCATCAAGTCAAACATCGAGGATATGGGTCTTGAGGATGCTGGTATTGAAATTGAGCGCGATAAGATTAAGGTCAACGACCACTACCAGACCTCTGTAGATAGCGTATATGCTATTGGTGATATTATCGCCACCCCAGCCCTTGCACATGTTGCATCGGCAGAGGCTATCCACGCTGTAGAGCATATCTGCGGTCTTAAGCCAGAGCCTATCGACTACTCTACAATACCTTCATGCATCTTCACATCACCAGAGGTTGCATCCGTAGGTATGACCGAGGCTCAGGTTAAGGCTCAGGGTATTGAGTATAAGGTTGGTAAGTTCCCATATACCGCATCGGGCAAGGCTACAGCGGCAGGCGAGCGTGATGGTCATGTTAAGCTCATCTTCGATAGCGAGGAGAAGCTACTTGGCGCACACTTTGTGGGTCATAATGTCACCGAGATGATTGGTGAGCCTACACTTGCTAAAGTCTTGGGAGTCAATGCTCACCGCATCGCTCGCACTATCCATGCCCACCCATCAATGCACGAGGCAGTGATGGAGGCTGCGGAGGATGCATTGGGTTGCGCTATCCATATGTAAACTTAAAGGTGTATAAAGGTATTTAAGGGTGATTAAAGGTTATTAAGGGCAATTAAAGGTTTGTTATCTCTCCTTAAAAACCCCTAATAACCCTTAATTACCCTTAATTGCCGTTAGTAAAATGCTTTATGCGCTACTTCATCGAACTACAATACGACGGCACGGCGTACTTCGGATGGCAGCGACAGCCCGATGCTGTTACGGTGCAGGGGACAATAGAGGATAAACTCTCCATGCTCCTGCGTGTGCCTACGGAGATTGTCGGTGCAGGTCGCACCGATACGGGTGTTAACGCCTCATTCTACACTGCACACTTTGATTGCGACAAGGAGATTGATTGCGCGCAGCTACGCTATAAACTAAATAAGGTGCTCCCCGCAGATATTGCTATTATCCGTATCTATGAGGTTGAGCCAACGCTACACGCCCGCTTCGATGCTAAGCTAAGGGAGTACACCTACTTCTTAACGCCTCATAAGTCACCCTTCCGTCGCTACTCGGCTTGGCATTTTACGGCTGATATAGATGTGGCGAGGATGAACGAGGCTGCAAAAAAACTCCTTGAATATGAGGATTTCACATCTTTTGCAAAGCTAAACTCGAACAATAAGACTAACATCTGCCATATTCACCACGCCGAGTGGATTGTGGAGAACGACGGCACGCTACGCTTTACTATCCGCGCCGACCGTTTCCTTAGGAATATGGTGCGAGCCATTGTCGGCACTCTTGTAGATGTGGGTCGTGGCAAGTATTCGGTTGAGGAGTTCGAGGATATCATCCGTTCGCGCGACCTCTCGCGCTGTAGCGCTGGAGCACCTGCCTGTGGACTATTCTTATCAGGAGTAAAATACTAATAAACAATAAAGTCTGCTCAGATGAGCAGGCTTTATTGTTTCGAATTACGATTAGATAATCACTTCTCCAAAGAGTGTGGCTGATGAACAACCGGTAATCTTAACCCTCACATAATCACCAATCTTATAATCGTGGCGATCGAAAACGACCATCTTGTTTTGTGATGTACGACCCGATAGCTGAGCATCACTACGCTTAGATACGCACTCCACAAGAATTTCAAACTCCTTGCCAATATCACGCTTGTTGCTCTCCTCTGATAGTCTGTTTTGTAGGTCTATAATCTCTGTTAGGCGGCGTGTCTTGACATCCTCTGGAATATCATCACCAAGGTTGCGCTGTGCGAATGTTCCTGGGCGCTCCGAGTACTTGAACATATAGGCAAAGTCGTAGCCCACCTCCTGCATAAGCGAGAGCGTTGCCTCATGCTCCTCCTCGGTTTCATGTGCAAAGCCTGCTATGAGGTCTGTAGTAATAGCACAATCAGGCATATAACGGCGTATAGCCTCAACACGCTCCAAGTACCACTCGCGGGTATATTTACGATTCATGCGCTTAAGCATCTCCGAAGAGCCTGACTGCGCAGGTAGATGTATCGCCTTGCAGATGTTTGGCATCGAGGCCATAGTTTCAAGGAGCTTATCGCTAATATCCTTAGGATGCGATGTTGCAAAGCGGACACGAAGAAGTGGCGATATCTCAGCCACACGCTTCAATAGCTCTGGGAAGTCAACCTCACCTGTACGGTATGAGTTTACATTCTGACCAAGGAGTGTCACCTCACGGTAGCCATTCTCAAAGAGTGTACGCGCCTCGGCAACAATCGTTGCAGCATCGCGGCTACGCTCAATACCTCGCGTATAAGGCACTACGCAGTATGAACAGTAGTTGTTACAGCCACGCATGATGGCAATAAAGGCACTCACACCATTCTTATCAAGGCGCACAGGAGCAATCTCTGCGTAGGTCTCCTCCTTTGATAGCTCAACATTTACACCTGTAGCACCACTATCCACCTCGCGCACAAGGCGTGGTAGGTCACGATATGAGTCTGGGCCAGCAACAATATCTACGCCTGTGCCACCCTTTGTAAGCTCCTCCTTAAGGCGCTCAGCCATACAACCGATGATACCGATGATTAGCGATGGCTTCTTTTTGCGCATATGACGCATCTCGCTTAGACGGCCCCATATACGCTGCTCTGCATTATCACGAATAGAGCAGGTGTTAATCAATACGATGTCAGCCTCTTCAAGGCTCTCGGTGTAGCGGAAACCCTCCTGCTGCATAATAGAGACAACAATCTCCGAGTCGCCAACATTCATCTGACAACCGTAGGTCTCGATATATAGCTTGCGACCACTACCTGTGAGTGGTCGCAAACTGTTGATATTTACATTCATATTATTCTCAAAACGAATGAAAAAATTTCAAATTATATAAAATTGCTTTTAGGTAGGCTATTTTGAGGCTGCTCGATGGATGAAAATCCGCAGTTTACTGTAGTAAATGAGGAATTTTCAGACGAGGCAGATGCCACAATAGTTCTACTTACACAACTTTGCGGGTTGCACAATAAAATTGCTTTTAGGTAGGCTATTTTGAGGCTGCTCAAAATTTGAAAAAGCGGAGTTTACTTAGGGTAAATGAGCATTTTTCAAATGAGGCAGATGCCAAAATAGCCACATAAAACAATTTTATTCTGTAGGCATACCATCCTCCTCAGGGAAAGGCTTAAATCCCTGACCAAAGGTATCGTATGCATCGGTAACAACCACAAATGCCTTAGGATCAAACTCCTTAATTTTGCTCTGTACGGTGCGTACCTCTTTACGGTTAACAACAAGGAAAATCATCTCCTTGTCATTATTAGTGTACATACCCTGAGCCTTAAGATAGGTACCACCACGATTTAGCTCATGAAGGATATACTCTCGCATCTTATCTGAGTGCTCATCGCAGATGATATAGAGGAGTTTATCGCGTGATGCACCATCGATAGTATAGCCCAACACCTTAGCATTCACAAAGATACACACTGCTGAGTAGAGTGATAGCATCACGCCCTGACCAGGTCCGTCGATACCCACACCAAAGCCGATAACCACCAAACCACTGAGCACGATGATAGCATCTGAGAGAAGCACGCCATTAGCGAACTTCATCTTTGCGAACTTATGGAGAAGCATACCTGTGATATCTGTACCACCTGTAGCGGCGTTGTTACGGATAACGAGACCTACGCCAATACCGCTGAATACACCACCGATAATTGCTGCAAGCATAAGGTGTGACGATAGGTCAATCTGACCGCCAAGAAGAAGTGTTGGGTCGAGAGCCTCGATAGCAGCCTGATTAGGATATACAAGGTAGTCAAGGATGTTCATGATACCTGGGGTAATGAACGATGCGAAGATGGTTCTACCACCAAATGTACCACCAAATAGGATAAGCGCCGTACAGATAAGTGGTACATCGAACATATAACCGAATGTACCTACCTGGATTGATGGGAAGAGGTTGTGAAGCACCAATGCCAAACCATAGATACCTCCAGGCACCAAGTTATAAGGGTTGATAAACACCACGAAGGCAACAGCCACGAGGAAGCATCCAAAAACAATCTGGCCCATAGATGACCACCAACGCCAATCCGACACCGACTCCTTTACCGATGCTGAGATATTAGCAAAATTAAGTTGTAGTTTCATAAATATTCGTTTATGTAATTTCTAAAACAAAATTACTCATTTTTTTGGGAACTACAATAGCCTTAGCAATTTTTTTTCACACACTACTTACACTTTGAGGGAATTGGTTAAGCGTCGAAATAGTCGCAAAAATTTTGTATTTCGGCTTTTTTTAGTATCTTTGTATTATGAGCATTTAGCCCATTTAAACACAAACGACTGAAAACTAAACACTTAACTACTTATGGAGACTTGGACCATCACTACATGGCTTGCTATTATTGCTATTCTAATAGCAGCATACCTATTAGGCTCAATACCGAGTGCTGTTTGGATTGGCAAGAAATATTATGGCATAGATATTCGTGAGCATGGCTCGAAGAACGCAGGTACCACAAACATGCTTCGCGTGCTTGGTAAGCGTGCGGCGTTACCTGTGTTTATAATAGACTATTTCAAGGGCTATGGAGCTGTTATGCTCACTGCTCTCATGCGCTACGACGATGCAGTAACTGATGCATGGATTATCAATCTGCGCATTATCGCCACAGCATGTGTCGTTCTTGGTCACATCTTTCCAATCTTTGCGGGTTTCAAGGGAGGCAAAGGTGTTGCAACGCTCCTTGGTGCTGGCACAGGTATCTATGCGCCCATCCTTGTATTGTGCTTTGGTGTATGGTGCGTAATCTTTGCCATCTGGCACTATGTATCGCTCGCATCGATGATTGCAGGATGCTGCTACCCTCTCTTCGTGATAATCTTTTCAACGATGACCTACGACAACGCAGCTCCATTTGAGAGTGTCCCATTTATCATCTTCTCATGGGTTGTAGCTATACTCTTGGTATGGACACATCGCAAGAATATCACTCGACTAAGAGAGGGCACCGAGTCGAAGATTTACCTATGGAGAAAGCCTAATGAGAACCCTACAGAGGAGAAGTAACTAATATAAATATAAAGATATGAAACGCATAGTATTAACCTTCGTAGCGATACTCCTATCCACAACGCTATTTGCAAATGACAAGCAATTCGATAAACTATTCAAGGATGGAACATTGCGCATAGACTACACCTTTATGGGCAATGCTCATGAGCAGCATGTTGCCTTACGCGACATGTCATATACGGATAATTGGTATGGACGCCGCATCAACCTCGATAATGTACCATTAAAGGGTAACGGCGACTTAACACTTACCGATAGCATCTCAGGCGAGGTTATCTACAAAACCTCATTCTCATCTCTATTCCAAGAGTGGATTACTACACCTGAGGCTCTAGTGGTAGTCAAGAGTTTTGAGTTCACACTTCTTGTTCCTATGCCCAAGAAACAGGCTGTTGCAACACTTGTTTTGCGCGATAACACAGGTAAGGAGAGTATTCATAAGTACACAATTGACCCAAATGACTCGCTTATCCGCAATCGCACAAAGCAGGAACCTCTACCTTACAAGTATATACACAAAGGTGGAGATTCTAAGGGCGCTATAGATGTTGTAATCCTTGCCGAGGGCTACACTACCGACCAGATGGAGCTATTCATGGAGGATGCCATCATTGCCAAGAAGGAGATTCTCGACTACCAGCCATTTAGCAGCCATAGCGAGAAGTTCAATTTTATTGCTGTGATGTCACCATCAACAGAAAGCAATGTAAGCGTACCACAGGCATCGGACTGGCGCGACACTGCGGTAAGCTCAAACTTCATGACCTTCTACATGGCACGCTACCTCACATCTGGCAATGTCTATGACATGTATGACCTTGTAACCAATATTCCATGTGAGCATTTTATAATCCTCGCAAATACCAACACATATGGTGGCGGTGGCATCTACAACTCATACACCCTAACAACAGCACATCACAAAGATTTCCGCCCAGTTGTAGTACATGAGTTTGGACACTCATTCGCAGGTCTTGGTGACGAGTATTTCTATGACAATGCAGATGATAACGACAATATGCATTCACTCAAGCATGAGCCTTGGGAACCAAATATCACCACATTGGTTGACTTTGAGTCTAAGTGGGCTGATATGATGCCTGAGGGTATAGAGGTTCCTACAGCTGTGACTCCAGAGCGCACAGCCAATTATACTGTTGGACTTTATGAGGGTGGTGGCTATCTCTCTAAAGGTATCTACCGTCCAACAGATATTTGCCGCATGCGTAACAACACAGCAGAGCGTTTCTGCCCTGTCTGTGAGCGTGCTGTTGAGAGAGTCATTCTCCATCAGGCGAGATAATATCGTGCAATAATAATATATATACATAAAGTGGGGTGGGATATAGTTGTATTCCACCCCACTTTATATAAATACAGGAGACTGCAGGTTAGATATTGATATAGAAGCGATAAATAAAAACAAGAGTCAAAAAGGATGATAGGAACAAATAGCAACCTATGATAACGAAGATATCTCTATTCGCTATCATCTTATATTAGTATCTTTGTAAGAAAGACTTAAGCCAAGGTGACAACCTACAAGCAGGCACTTTACACCATTGCCGCGATCAGAAATTGCTTAGAATGGATAACCCACAGCGAAGTTAAATGCTGTGTTATCCCAATGGAAGGTCTTTATCCAGCGACTGCCCTCAGGCTTACCAGGATTATGTAGCTGCACACCGAAGTCAATACGCAAGATAACTGACATAATATCTATACGCAGACCAAAGCCCGTATTAAGACCTAGCTGGCGGTAGAAGCTACCTATATGAAAGACCTCCTCAGGTCTGCTATCCTCCGTGTCGTGGATATACCACACATTACCAGCATCGAAGAATACCGCGCCATTGAACACTGACCACATGGGGAAACGATACTCAACATTTGCCTCCAGACGCATATCACCCACCTGCGAAGGGTAGGTAACATCACTCACCATAGGCTTATTACCCGGACCCAATGTTCGTAGTACCCAACCACGCATTGAGTTAGCACCACCACAATAGAACATACGGTCAAAAGGTATTGAGCGACCCTTAGAGTTACCATAAGTCACACCTATACCACTAAAAAAGCGTGTTGCTATAGCACTCCTCTCACCAACATTTATCTTATGGCTGATACTCATCTCACCACGCACATACTGCGCGTAGCGCACACCTAAGAGCGTGTGATACTCTCCCTCGAGCAGCTTACCACTAACCATCGAGCTTAGTCCCTGCAACATATTACCCACAGACTCGATATTCGCACGAATGATAGTCACATTCTGATCAAAATCCGAACGTTGCGTGTTATATATCCATGATAGGGACATACCTGCGTTGATTTGAGACTCAAACGAAGTCTTCAAATATTGGTTATCCATATCCTTAAGGAAGGTCTCGTCTATACTATGCACATTGATCCAGTTGACATCCACAGGTCTAAGCACCCAAGATGAACGAGCACCTTGCTGCCAACTATATGCAATACGAGCAGTGAAGATATTACGGCTGTAGTATGGTCTATTCTGGTAGTCAAAAGCAAGCTCAAAGCGAGTTCGTGGTCTTGCGATATTAATACCTGGTGTGATACTGACAGGCACAAGGAAACGAGGATATGACAAACCTGCAGTAACACCAAACTCCTTGGCTATGCGTGTCTTAACATCACGCGCACGCATGAACTCGAAACCAAAGCGCGTCGAGAGATCAAACGCCTCGGCACCACGAAAGACATTTCTATTGGAATATCCAAGAGCAAGACTTACACCCTGAAATGTAGAGGTTGTCGATGCCTCGATATCGACCTTAATATTCTGTCTAAGATTAGGTATTGCATAGATATTACAATCGAGATACTTCACCCTAAGACTATCCTCACCATATGGTACTAACTGCATCTCACCAGCCACTGGCTCAAAGGAAATTCTCGAACTTCGGAAGAAGCCCAACGACATAAGCTCCTTTTGCGTAAACATCACCTCCGATGCGTTATATATCTGACTAGGACTAAGCAAGATATTTCTTCTAAGCACCACGCTTCGCAATTGCGATGGAGAGTTTACATCGCGTATGATGTTCAATCCACTAAACGCAGTGGTATCTATGTGAGCATCCGCAGCAAAACCTCCCGTTGAGCGCAACATAGGGTCATATGTCGGATATACATTTACATCTCTAAGTCTATATATAGCATGATCCTCCCAGATAGGGGTATTATCCTCACTGTAGCCCTCAAGAATAGGTTCAACCACCACATTTACAGAGGCCTGCAACCTACGACCTAAGGTATCAACCCTATAGTTTATACTATTAGCCGTAAAGTCATAGTATCCATGGTTATTAAGCATCGTCGCTATACGGTTACGCTCCTGCTCAAGCACAGACTCATCCAATATCGCGCCAACTTTTAGTAGCGAAGATGCCGTATCTGCAAGTATTGGCAGACTCATTGCTTTATCTCTAAAGTCATAACTTATAGAGTCGATGCGCGTTGCTGGTCCCTGCTCAACAATATATGTAACTCTAACACGGTTGCGCCTAAGTATCGAAGTGTCAACACGACAACTAACACTCGATTGGAAGTATCCTCTGGTATGAAGATATGTTTGGAGGTTTCTCACTGACCTTGCGGTGAGAGCCTCATCATACAACACAGGTGCCTCACCCTTCTTAAGAGCGAAGTTGCGCAGACGCTCCGACTTAGTCTTATTGGCATTCTGATATATCCACACATTGGTGTAAACACCTAAAATCTTCTTATTGGGCAACTGTCGCACATAGCGCTCCTTTTCGATAGTCACTCGCTCCTTTCGCGGAACAGTCTCATCTGCCTCAATTCTTACATCCGAAAGAAGATACTCATCATTGGCAAAGTCGCGCGTAACGCTACAGGCAACGCCACTAAGCACCGTCACAACAATCGCTATATATCTAAGTATCAATCTTTTCATAACTATTATATACGCTCAAAACTAAACTCGCCACACTCCACGCGAGCATCGCCACACCACTCAAATGTAGCATTACCCTCCAATCGTGTAACAATATTTTCGCCAAATCGCGTTGTGCAGAACACCCTGCCGCCACGGTTTCTCACCTCTATGCGCTCACCCGCTACTACCCTGCCACGCAGAGCCACTGCCGTAGCCGACGCGGTCATTGCCGTGCCACACGATAGCGTCAAACCTGCGCCACGCTCGTATGTAGCAACGAATATCTCTCGCTCGGAGCGACACTCATATAGCGACACATTCACACCATTTGGGAACAACTCCTTTAACTCAATGACACGCTCGCCAAGATGGGTAAGATGCTCTAACGATATCTCCTTAACCTCTGCTACGATATGGGGATTACCCAAATTTAGTGCCGTGAACTCAAGGTTGGCATCTAACGCCTCAATCTTACGCGCCACAAACTCCTCGCCCTCGGCAAAGAATGCAAAATCCTTAGACCACAGGCGTATAGGAATATCTACACTGAAGGCAGGCTCACCATCGAGACTCTCCACCTCGGAGATAGGATAGTCGCGCCCTCCTGAGCGTAGCACACCGCGTGTCTGGTAGCCACACTCCCTTGCAAGGCGTGCCACACAGCGTATGCCATTGCCACACATCTCTGCATAAGTACCATCGGGGTTGAGCATATCCATACCATATACCCCATCCTCGTGGCGCACAAGCAGCAACACTCCATCGCTACCTATGCCCGTAGTGCGACAACACACCCTACGCGCAAAGTCGCTCCACTGCTCTCTGCTCACCTCGGCATATTTTGTTGCATCAATAAGTATAAAATCGTTACCCGATCCGTGGCACTTAATAAACTCCATCGCTATATCACTATATATTCCCCCAAAGTTACAAATTATTTCCACTTTCACAAAATCTCTATCATTAACTTTTTATTTTTAAGCAATGCGCTTGTATATCTCACGAATTTTTCGTAATATTGTAACAAATAATACTATTTCGATATGGTTGAGAAGTTTTTAATGGCAGGGCAGACGCCTATGCACATCGCCGATACGGAGCGTGGCGAGAGGTGCGTGGTGCTTCTTCACGGTTACTTGGAGTCGATGCTCGTATGGGATGAGTTTGTAGATCTCTTAAAGGGCAGTGTGCGCGTTGTTACCATTGATCTACCTGGTCATGGCGTATCTATGGTCACAAGCGAGACGCACACCATGGAGTACCTTGCCGAGTGCGTGGCTCTCGCTATGGAGGCCTTGGGCATCGAGAGATACTCTGTCGTGGGACACTCCATGGGCGGATATGTTGCGTTGGCAATGCTGGATAAGTACGCAAGCAGACTGGAGAGCATCACACTGCTAAGCTCAACAACATCTGCCGATAGTCAGGAGAAGTGCGACCGTCGCCGCCGCGAGATTGAACTTATCAAGGCGGGTAAGAAGAACACCCTTGCGCGTCTTGTGCCTCATGCAGGCTTCGCGCCACAGAATGTAAAGCGCTTTAATGACTATATCGAGGATCTGCGCGAGCTTATACTTATCACTGAGGATGAGGGCGTTATCGCCATACTCGGAGGCATGATCGAGCGCAAGAGTCGTGGCGAACAGCTCCGCGATAGTGGCATACCCCACCTATTTATCTTCGGCAAGCACGACTACTACATCCCAAATGAGGTTGCCGAGGAAATGATTGCCCAAGATCCCAATGCCCGTGTACTATGGCTTGAAGAATCGGGTCATATGGGCTTTATTGAGGAGCCAGAGAGGTGCGCCGAGGCGATACTTCAGCTATTAAACAGGTAGAGAACAATCTTTTAGGCGTAGCAGACTCCGCCAACATCAGACATAAAAAGATAAGGATGACATTGCTGTCATCCTTATCTTTTTTATAGCGGTAAACTACTGTAGTTCAGAGTTTAGACCAACGATCAAATCCTCGTAATCACGAAGACCTGTACCACCTGGGATTGGGTTACCTGTGATAACATTCTCCTTAAGGTTAACAAGATCATCGCTCTTAGCCTGAATAGCAGCCTCGTTAAGTACCTTAGTGGTCTCCTGGAACGATGCAGCAGAGATGAAGCTCGATGTCTGCAATGCCGCACGAGTGATACCCTGAAGCACCTGGTTGCTTGTCGCAGGAACGATAGGACGAACCTCAACAAGTGGTAAGTCACGACGCTTAAGTGCAGAGTTCTCATCGCGTAGCTTACGCATTGAGATAATCTGACCTGGCTGTACATTCTGAGAACCACCAGCTTCAGTTACAACAACCTTATCGTAAAGTTCATCGATAACATCCATAAACTCCCACTTATCGACTACCTGATCCTCGAAGAAGCGAGTATCACCTGGATCCTCAATCTTAACCTTCGACATCATCTGGCGTACGATAACCTCAAAGTGCTTATCGTTAATCTTTACACCCTGCATACGGTAAACCTCCTGTACCTCGTTAACGATGTACTCCTGAACCTTTGTAGGACCAAGGATACGCAAGATATCACCTGGAGTGATAGCACCATCAGATAGTGGCATACCAGCACGCACATAATCATTCTCCTGAACAACAATCTGGCGTGAAAGTGGCACGAGGTATCTCTTCTGATCGCCATCCTTAGATGTGATGACAATCTCACGATTACCACGCTTAATCTTACCGAACGCTACCTCACCGTCAATCTCAGATACGATAGCTGGGTTAGATGGATTACGAGCCTCGAACAACTCGGTCACTCGAGGCAAACCACCGGTGATATCACCACCAGTCTTACCTACAGCACGAGGGATCTTGATTAGAATATCGCCAGCATGAATCTTAGCATTATTCTTAACCATGATATGTGCATTTACAGGCAAGTTGTAAGCCTTAATCTCGTCACCCTCCTTGTTAACAATCTTGATAACAGGGTTCTTAGTCTTATCCTTAGACTCGATAACCACACGCTCAGAAAGACCTGTCTGCTCATCGCGCTCCTCGCGGTATGTTACACCCTCGATAACGCTCTCATAGACAATCTTACCCTCAGTCTCAGCGATGATAACTGCGTTATATGGATCCCACTCGCAAATTATATCACCCTTCTGCACATCAGCGCCATCCTTCATAAAGAGGGTTGCACCATATGGCAAGGCGTGTGTATAGAGCACGATATCTGTGTTCTTGTCAACGATACGGAACTCTGACTGACGAGATACAACGATGTCGATAGCCTCACCTGCAGAGTTTTTACCCTTGATAGTGCGCAAGTCATCAATCTCAAGGCGACCCTCATACTTCGAAACAACATTTGTCTCAACTGTAGAGCCACCCGCAACACCACCGACATGGAATGTACGAAGTGTAAGCTGAGTACCTGGCTCACCGATAGACTGTGCTGCGATAACACCGACAACCTCACCCTTTTGTACCATACGCGCTGTAGCAAGGTTACGACCGTAACACTTAGCACATACACCACGACGAGCCTCACAAGTGAGCACTGAACGAATCTCTACAGACTCCAATGGAGACTTCTCGATAGCCTCGGCAATCTCCTCGGTAATCTCCTCACCTGCCTTACAGATAATCTCGTTAGTTGTTGGGTGAACAACATCAACAAGAGCTACACGACCCAAGATACGATCATAGAGTGTCTGAACAACATCATCGTTGCGTTTGAGAGCCGTAGCTGTCAAACCACGCAATGTGCCACAATCCTCCTCATTGATGATTACATCCTGTGCAACATCAACCAAACGACCAGTCAAGTAACCCGCATCGGCAGTCTTAAGAGCGGTATCCGCCAAACCCTTACGAGCACCGTGGGTAGAGATAAAGTACTCCAACACCGAAAGACCCTCCTTAAAGTTCCAGAGGATAGGGTTCTCGATAACCTGCTGACCACCCTCAACACCTGACTTCTGTGGCTTAGCCATAAGACCACGCATACCAGATAGCTGACGAATCTGCTCCTTAGAACCTCGCGCTCCTGAGTCAAGCATCATATATACTGGGTTGAAACCATCGTTATCGTTCTTAAGGGTTGTGATTACCTTGTTTGTAAGACGGTTGTTGATGGTTGTCCAAATATCGACAATCTGGTTATATCGCTCGTTATTAGTGATAAGACCCATGTTATAGTCATCGATAACGGCATCAGCTGCTGCATAACCCTCGTTGATAAGCTCCTGCTTATCCTCTGGGATAACCACAGCATCGAGGTTAAACGATAGACCACCCTGGAATGCCATACGATAACCCATGTTCTTGATATCATCCAAGAACTTAGCCACCTTATCAGCACCAGCCTTCTTCATCACCACAGCGATGATATCACGCAAAGAACGCTTTGTTAGCACCTCATTGATGTAACCAACCTCTGCTGGGACATTCTGGTTGAAGAGGATACGACCAATAGTTGTCTCCTTAAGTACATATACCTCGTTACCATTCTCATCAAGGTCGCGTACACGGCAGTGTACAACAGCATGAAGGTCTGCACGCTTCTCATTATAAGCGATGATAGCCTCCTCAGGACCATAGAACTTCAAACCTGTACCCTTAACATTTGGGCGTGGCTTTGTGATATAGTAAAGACCCAAGACCATATCCTGCGAAGGCACGGTAATAGGCGCACCGTTAGCAGGGTTGAGGACATTGTGAGAACCCAACATAAGAATCTGAGCCTCGAGGATTGCTGCATTGCCAAGTGGCAAGTGTACCGCCATCTGGTCACCATCGAAGTCGGCGTTAAACGCTGTACATGATAGTGGGTGGAGCTGCATTGCCTTACCCTCGATGAGCTTAGGCTGGAACGCCTGAATACCCAAACGGTGAAGGGTCGGAGCTCGGTTCATCAATACTGGGTGACCCTTGATAACATTCTCAAGAATACCCCAGATAACTGGATCCTTTCTATCGATAATCTTCTTTGCAGACTTAACAGTCTTAACGATACCACGCTCAATGAGCTTACGGATAACGAATGGCTTATAAAGCTCAGCCGCCATATCCTTAGGAATACCCATCTCGTGCATCTTAAGTTCAGGACCTACGACGATAACCGAACGCGCTGAGTAGTCAACACGCTTACCAAGCAAGTTCTGACGGAAACGACCCTGCTTACCCTTCAACGAATCTGACAAAGACTTCAATGGACGGTTAGAATCGTTCTTAACAGCGTTGCTCTTACGCGAGTTATCGAACAATGAGTCAACAGCCTCCTGCAACATACGCTTCTCGTTACGGAGGATAACCTCTGGAGCCTTAATCTCGATAAGACGCTTTAGACGATTATTACGAATGATAACACGACGGTAAAGGTCGTTAAGGTCTGATGTAGCGAAGCGACCACCATCGAGTGGTACCAATGGACGCAACTCTGGTGGAATAACTGGAATATCAGTGAGCACCATCCACTCTGGGCGGTTCTTACCGTTAGATGCACGGAACGACTCAATGACATTCAAACACTTCAAGGCCTCAGTCTTACGCTGCTGTGAAGTCTCCTTAGAGGCACGATCACGCAATGCGTATGACATAGAGTCGAGGTCAACCTGCTTTAGGAGTGTGAGGATAGCCTCAGCACCCATATCTGCTACGAACTTCTCTGGGTCGTCATCAGGCAGCTGCTGGTTTCCCTTAGGAAGTGCTGCAACAACATCCAAATACTCCTTCTCAGAGAGTGTCTGCAAGCGCTCAATACCCTGCTCCTTAGCAGCACCAGCATTGATAACTACATAACGCTCATAGTAGATGATAGCCTCCAACTTCTTAGATGGGATACCCAAAAGGTAACCAATCTTTGAAGGTAGCGAACGGAAATACCAAATATGTACTACAGGTACTACCAACGAGATATGACCCATGCGCTCACGACGAACCTTCTTCTCGGTAACCTCCACACCACATCGATCACACACAATACCCTTATAACGGATACGCTTGTACTTACCGCAATGGCACTCATAGTCCTTCACAGGACCGAAGATGCGCTCGCAGAACAAACCGTCACGCTCAGGCTTATATGTACGGTAGTTGATGGTCTCTGGCTTTAGTACCTCGCCGCTCGACTGGGCACGAATCTCCTCAGGAGAGGCAAGACCAATCGAGATGCGGCTATAGCTACTCATTTTATTATTATCTCTGTTAAATGACATAATGTCCAAGTTTTTTAAGTTCGCTTACTCAAGTTTTACCGACAGTGCCAAACCACGCAACTCGTGTAGAAGCACATTCATAGCCTCAGGAACACCTGGGCGTGGTAGATTGTCACCCTTGACAATAGCCTCGTAGGCCTTAGCACGACCCACAACATCATCAGACTTGATAGTAAGAATCTCCTGAAGGATGTTTGCAGCACCGAAGCCCTCCAATGCCCAAACCTCCATCTCTCCGAAACGCTGACCACCAAACTGTGCCTTACCACCAAGTGGCTGCTGGGTGATGAGTGAGTATGGACCGATAGAACGCGCGTGCATCTTATCGTCAATCATGTGACCGAGCTTAAGCATATAGATAACACCTACGGTTGCAGGCTGGTCGAAACGCTCACCTGTACCACCATCATAGAGGTAGGTACGACCACTGCGTGGAATACCAGCCTCAGCGGTGTAATCGTTAATCTGCTCCAATGACGCACCATCAAAGATAGGTGTTGCGAACTTTAAGCCCAACTCTCGACCTGCCCAGCCAAGAACAGTCTCATAGATCTGACCAAGGTTCATTCGTGAAGGCACACCAAGTGGGTTAAGACAGATATCCACAATAGTACCATCCTCCAAGAATGGCATATCCTCGTCACGAACAACCTTAGCAACAATACCCTTGTTACCGTGACGACCCGCCATCTTATCACCTACCTTAAGCTTACGCTTCTTAGCGATGTAAACCTTAGCCATCTGGATAACACCCGAAGTTGGAATCTCATCACCGTTTGTAAGGTTGTACTTCTCACGGTTTATCGCAGCAGCAACCTTCTTACACTCAATAATGTAGTTATTGATTGTGCGTGAGATAAGTGCATCGTCATGTGCGTCACCTGTCCAGCGTGTCTGACCAAGAGTCATATAGCCATTAGGTACATTTGTCTTGCTGTCGAAGCTAATAGATGCGATGCTCTCAAGCATCTTCTCTGTGAACTTCTCACCAGCAGCGAACAACTCAACATTATAGTAGTCGTAGATGCCTGTTGTGGTCTTACCCTCCAACAAACGCCACAACTTAGCCACCAAAGTCTTAGTAAGCTCTGCAATCTGCTCTGCATACTCTGCATCGAGCTGCTCCATCTGAGCCTTCTCGGCTGCACGATTACGCTTACCCTCCTTCTGCGCGTGGCTATAAAGCTTAGTGTCGATAACAACACCATGCAATGAAGGCTGAGCCTTAAGTGAAGCATCCTTAACATCACCTGCCTTATCGCCGAAGATTGCACGAAGCAACTTCTCCTCAGGAGATGGATCGCTCTCACCCTTAGGGGTAATCTTACCAATAAGGATATCACCAGGGGTAACCTTAGCACCTACGCGAATGATACCATTTGCATCCAAATCCTTGGTTGCATCCTCAGATACATTTGGTATATCAGATGTAAGCTCCTCAACACCACGCTTAGTGTCACGAACCTCCATGATATACTCATCAACATGCACTGATGTGAAGATATCCTCACGCTGGATACGCTCCGAGATAACAATTGCATCCTCGAAGTTGTAACCCTTCCATGGCATGAACGCAACCTTAAGGTTACGACCCAATGCCAACTCACCCTTCTCAGTAGAATAACCCTCGGTCAAAATCTGACCCTTAGTAACCTTATCACCTGTCAATACTGTAGGCTTTAGGGTCACTGTTGTATTCTGGTTGGTACGACGGTAGCGTGGAAGTGTATAGACTGTAACCTCAGGAAGGAATGACGCAATCTGCTCATCCTCAGAACGCTCATAGCGCACCTCAATGCGTGTAGCATCGGCAAATACTACTTCGCCATCGCCCTCAGCAACAACCTGAATACGGCTATCTACAATCATATCCTTCTCGATACCTGTACCTACAATAGGAGCCTCAGGACGCACCAATGGCACTGCCTGGCGCATCATGTTAGATCCCATCAACGCACGGTTAGCATCATCATGCTCAAGGAATGGGATAAGACTCGCAGCAATAGATGCAACCTGGTTAGGCGCAACATCCACAAGGTCAACCTCAGTGTCATGAACAACAGGGAAGTCGGCACCCAAACGAGCCTTAATACGGTCAGTATTGATGAAGTGACCGTCATCGGTAAGCTGCTCATTTGACTGAGCTACTGTCTTACCCTCCTCCTCCTCAGCAGAGAAGTAGCTAATGTTGTCGTTGTTTAGATCAACAACACCATCGTTCACCTTACGATAAGGTGTCTCGATGAAGCCCATGTCCGAAATCTTGGCATACACACACAAAGATGAGATAAGACCGATGTTCGGACCCTCAGGCGACTCGATAGGACACAAACGACCATAGTGTGTGTAGTGTACATCTCGAACCTCGAAACCTGCGCGATCACGCGACAAACCACCAGGACCCAACGCCGAAAGACGACGCTTGTGGGTAATCTCAGCCAATGGGTTAATCTGATCCATGAACTGAGAGAGCTGGCTGGTACCAAAGAACGAGTTAACTACTGACGCCAAGGTCTTTGCATTAATCAAATCCTCAGGAGTAAAGACCTCATTATCACGAACATTCATACGCTCACGGATTGTACGGGCAATACGCACCAAACCAATAGAGAACTGGTTTGCAAGCTGCTCACCTACTGTACGCACACGACGATTTGACAAGTGGTCAATATCATCGACATCGGCCTTTGAGTTGATAAGCTGGATGAGATACTTGATGATCTCGATGATATCCTCACGAGTAAGTGTGCGGATAGCTGGATCGATACTCAACTCCAACTTCTTATTTATACGGAAACGACCTACATCGCCCAAGTCGTAACGCTTATCAGAGAAGAAGAGCTTCTCGATAACATCACGAGCCGTAGCCTCATCTGGTGGCTCCGACGCGCGCAACTGCCTGTAGATATATACGACAGCCTCCTTCTCGGAGTTACATGG